>JAFXPL010000170.1 GCA_017527945.1 Bacteroidales bacterium
CGACTCCGTGGTGACATTGCACCTCACCATCAACCAGACGGTGGCTGAGCTTGTCGAAGCCACCGCCTGCGGCAGCTACTTCTGGAACAACGCCAACTACACCGAGTCCGGCGACTACACCGCGACCTTCACCGCCGCCAATGGCTGCGACAGCCTGGTCACCTTGCACCTGACCATCAGCCACTCGGTGCAAACTGATCTCTACGAGACTGCCTGCGACAGCTACACCTGGACGGACGGCAACACCTACACGCAGAGCAACGACTACTCGATGACCCTCACCGCCGCCAACGGCTGCGACAGCGTGGTGGTGCTGCACCTAACCATCAACCAGAGTACCGCATCCGAGTTTGTCGTAGAGACCTCCGAGGCCTGCTACACGTGGAACGGCACTGAGTACTGCGAGAGCGGCGACTACACGCAGACCTTCACTGCCGCCAACGGCTGCGACAGTGTGGTGACCCTGCACCTGACCACCAGCGTGGGCATCGGCGACCATGAGCTCAACGCATGCGTGACGCTGTACCCGAACCCGGCAAACGACTTCGTCAATGTACAATGTACAATGTATAATGTAAAAATGAGTGCTGGCTTGCACGTGTTTGACGTGTATGGCAAATTGGTGCAAGTTGTCCCGATGACGGGCGAGACCACGGCCGTCAACGTCTCCACCCTTGCCGACGGTGTCTATTTTGTGCGCGTGCGCACGGAGGCCGGCACGGTGACCAAACGGTTCGTAGTGAAGAGATAATCTCGCGGATAAACAGGCTTCGCGTTTCGCGCGAATCTCGCGTAAATTCTTTATGATGATTTCACAAGGGAGTCCGGAAAAGGGCTCCCTTTATCTACCTAATCTACCTAATCTACCTAATCCCCTAATCTACCTAAACTACCAATTCACGAATGTTTTGTTAAAGATGTCGTCGGTGAGGGCATCGTTGATGGTTTCCACCAAACCGGCTTCCACGCTGCTCAGGTTTTGCGAGCTGAAGTAGTCGGCGTAGCGGGAGAAGCTCTGGTCGAAGTTGAGTTCTTCGTTGAACTTGTTGTAGAACCGCACCCTGACGGTGATAGTGAGGCGGTTCATGGCGGGGGTGTCGTTGCCCTGGATGGCCACCGGATTCACCGTGTAGCCGGTGATTTCGCCTTCGATGGAGTAGTCTCCATCGGTATCCACAATGGTCAATGGGGTCTGCCCCTGGATTTTGTCCTTCAGCGCCGTGGTGAAGCTTTGGCTCAGCGTCGGGTTCACCAAGGAGGCGTTGTTCGGGAAGGTCGCGATAGCTACGGTTTTGGCCCGCGCATCTACCGTGCCGCCCGTCAGCGAGACGGACATGCGGCAACCGGCGAGCAGCAGCACCATCACGAGCAGGGAGGCCACCCGACGAGCTGCGCTACAGCCACGTGATACGCCCCACACTGCGCTGCGCTTGTGTGGGGTTAATTGCACTTCGTGCGTGTTGCCCCTCCGGGGCTGCTTAAGGAAGTTGTTTTTTAATATAGGGGTATTTCGATCCATCATCTTCAATAACCAATAACCAACAATCAGATTCCGTATTCTTTGATTTTTCTGTAGAGCGTTCTCTCGGAGATCCTAAGTTCCTGTGCGGCGAGCTTGCGGTTGTCGTGGTGACGGCGCAGAGCGGCGATGATGGCCTGCTTCTCCAAGCCTTCCATCGTGAAGTCCGCAGTGTCCTCGATGACTTCGGAGTCGTCATATTGCTCGGGGTCCTCATCTGCATGCCTATGTGTTTTTACAATCTGATAATCAGAATGTTGATTTGTATCTTCATGCGTAGGAAGAACATGGGCATGGGACTTCGGGTAGAGCTCGGGACTGTGGGTCAGCTGCGCCACGGTGGCTTTAAGCTCCTGCACTTCCCGTTGCAGCTCGGCGATGAACTTGAAGACGAGCTCGCGCTGCATGTTGTCGTGCTGCTCGCTCTCCGAGGGCAACACCGCCGGGAGGTTGGATCCGACGGGGCCGGTCAGGTAAGGTTTCAGCGTCTCGGCATCGATTTCCCGCTCCTTCTCGATGAGGGAAACTTGTTCGGTGACATTCTTGAGCTGGCGCACGTTTCCAGGCCAACGGTAGGCGCGCAACATCGCCTGTGCCTCTTCTGTGAGCGAGATGGTCGGGAAATGGTACTTGTCGGAGAAGTCGGCGGCGAACTTGACGAACAACGGGTAGATGTCGCCGGGACGCTCGCGCAAGGCCGGCACCCGGATCGGCACCGAGTTCAAACGGTAGTAGAGGTCCTCGCGGAACTTCCCCTTGGCAATGCGGTCGGCGATGTTGACATTGGTGGCGGCCACCACCCGAACGTCGGTTTTCATCACCTTGGACGAGCCCACGCGAATATATTCACCCGTTTCCAACACACGCAACAGACGCACTTGCGTGGAAAGCGGTAGATCGGCGACCTCATCCAGAAAGAGAGTGCCGCCGTTGGCTTCCTCGAAATATCCCTTGCGGGAGTCCACAGCCCCCGTGAAGGCACCCTTCTCGTGCCCGAAAAGCTCCGAGTCAATCGTGCCCTCGGGAATTGCACCGCAGTTCACCGCGATGTAGGTCTTGGTCTTGCGCGGCGAGTAGGCGTGAATGATCTTCGGCACCGACTCTTTGCCGGAACCGCTCTCGCCGGTCACCAACACCGACAAATCCGTCACGGCCACCTGCATGGCCACGTCGATGACATGGTCCAAGGCAGGGTCGAACCCGATGATGCCGAAACGGCGCTTGACATTATTTATATTTTCGTTCATTATATCAATTCATTTATCGTTCATTCGTTGACATTCATTCATCATTCGCTCCAGGGCTCGCTGCGCTCTCCCTGGTTTCCCAATTCCCAGGGCTCGCTGCGCTCACCCTGGGCTGACATAGGACGCCCTTCCAGGGCTTTCAAGGAAGATGTTTTTTTGCAGGGGCCTGTCTAATTCACAACTCACAATTCTTAATTATTTTACCCGCAGTTTCCGTCCCAACTGCAAAATCGTGGTTTCCATAATCTTGTTGAGTTTGCAGAGTTTATCGACTGTGGTGTGGTGTTTTTTTGCGATGGCGTAGAGCGTGTCACCCTGCTTGACGGTGTGGTATTTCGCACCTGTGGCGGGTTTCGAGGCGGCGGGCTTCGGGGTGGAGGGCTTTTGCGTGTCCGCTTTCGGAGTGGATGCCGCTGTCTCCCTAGCGGCCATTTCATCGTCGTCGCCGTCATCGGTGCGCCGCATGTCGTTGGGATCCTGCTGTTTACGGTTATATGCCTTCACCGTAATCACATTGGAGCCACGGCTAATGTCCTTGTAAGCGTTGGCCATATCACCGCTCTTCAGTTTGATGTCCTTGTTGACCTGGCGCGGACTATCGGCCTTGGAGTGCGCGAACAGCCAGTCGTAGGTTTGCTTCAGGTAGAATAGCCGGGCGAGGTCGCCGTGATTGACCCCCGCCCACTTGTCCAGTCGAAGCAAGTCGGTACTGCCGCACCTCGTCATGGACTCGTAAATTTCCTGGGCACGGGAGACGGGCACGGCCCTGTCGGCAGTGCCGTGTATAATCCACAACGGGACATCATTCAGCTTGCAGAGATCCTTGCGGATGGTGCCTCCGCAAAGTTCCATCGAGGCGGCGATTTTCTCCCCGTGATTGGCCAAGAACTCGATTGTGCCAAAACCGCCCAAACTCATACCAATCAGGTAAATGCGGTTCGTGTCCACCTCGTAGCGCTTGGTCACCCAATTCAGGATGTTGAGTACCTTCACGGAGTTCCAGGCCCCGCCCGGGTTCTGCGGTGCGATGATGACGGCATTGATGTCGCGACCCATCGAAATGGCATCCAGACAGCCGTACTTGCGCACCCTGTTGAGGTCGTTGCCGCACAGACTCGCGCCATGCAGGAACAACACCACCGGAATATCCCCTTTCTGCTCTTCATACGTGTCTGGCACGGACACCCAGAAATTGTAACCCTCCTTCAGCACGTTGTGGTGGCTGATGAACGTGTAGTGGGTTTGGGCGGAGAGGCTGCCCAAGAGCGCGAGGAATGCTATTATTATTATCGTTATTCGTTTCATATTTTCTGTTTGTTATACTCCAGGGCTCGCTATCGCTCACCCTGGGTTGACATAGGTCGGGCTTTCAGCCCTCTCAAGGAAAAAATGTATAATCTCTTCATTCACAAGAGTTCCACCGCGGCGGCGCGGGCATCCTGGATGGTGTCGGCGATGCACATCGGGCGCTTGCAGGAGCCGGCGAGGTAGAGACCGGGCTGGGCGGTGAGGTTGTCCTCAGTGTGCGGCGACAGGCTCTGCGCGAAATGGTAGGGACCGTCGATGCCGGCACACTGCGCGAGCGCGGCAGTGCCTTCGGAGGCGCACATGCCCACCATGAGGACCAGCAGGTCGGCATTCATCGTCAGCGGGATACCCAGCAGCGTGTCTTCGGCCTTGATCTGCACGCGGTTGTCGAAGGTAGACGCCGCCTCCGAGATGCGGCCGCGCACGAAGTTCACGCCGTACTTCTCCTGCGCCTCACGGTACATCTCCTCGAAGCCCTGGCCCCACATCCGTAAGTCCATATAATAAATATAGACATCCGTCTCGGGATGCTGCCGCTTGATCTCGACGGCTTGCTTCACGGCCGTCACACAGCAGACCTTCGAGCAGTAGTGGTTGCCCGACTTCTCGTCACGGGAACCCACACACTGCAGGAACACGACCTGCTTTGGCACTTCGCCCATATTATTGCGGATCTGTTTGCCCTTGATCATTTCCTCCATCTCGATGGAGGTGATCACGCCTTTGTAGATGCCGTAGCCCAACTCCTCCTTCTTGTGCGCGTCGAACACGCGATAGCCGGTGGCTAAAAGCACCTTGTCGAAAACGGCGGTCTCGCCGGCGGCGGTGGTCAGCGTCCACTGCTCGCCGGCACGGTTCATGGCCGTCACAGCACAGTTGGGCTTGAAAACGATGTTCTCATGCGACAGCTTCGCTTCCAGCTTGTCGGCCAGTTCGTCGGCCGAGCTGAAGTCCGGAAAGAGGAATGCTTTGTCACGGATGTTGCACAACGGTTTCTCCTCTTTTTCAAAAAGGGTCACCTGATGTTTGTCCGCCAAGATGGAGGCGGCTTCTATGCCGGCGGGGCCGGCGCCTATGATTGCGATATTCATTCTTTGGGGGTTAGGGTTCAAGGTTCAAAGTTCAAGGTTCAAAGTTCAAAGTTCTAAGTTCAAAGTTCAAAGTTTTAAATTCTAAGTTCAAAGTTCTAAATTCTAAATTCAAAGTTCTAAGTTCTAAATTCAAAAGGGTCAGGTCTAATAACAGTTCCTCGCCAGCCAACAGCTAAACCTTCAGCACTTCGGGTTTCTCGGGGGCACGGAGAATCTTGCCGGAGGCTCCGCGGTACTTGTCGTCAGGGTTGTAGGCGACACCAATCTTGTCGAGGAGGCGCTCGCACTGCACCTGATGGAGCTGCATGCCCATCACCCACGGGTCGTAGCCGAGCAACAGACCGGCCAACTCCTCATAGGTGAGCACCGGGATGCCGTAGCCCTCCTTGTCGTAGGTCTTGTGCTCCATCTCGGCGATGGTGTACTGCCATTTGTCGAGGAACATGGCGCAACCGGGGCAGTTGGCCACGATGAAGTCGGGTTCGTAGGGTTCCATCGACTCGAACTTCTTTTTGGAGTTGGCGATAGAATAGCCGCGGTTTTCCTGCACGAGGTACTGGCGGAAGCCGAATCCGCAACAGTGCCGGCGCTCGGGGTAGTCAATCACCTCGCCACCCCAAGCCTCAATCATGCCGGCCAGCACGTAGGGAAACTCCGCGTTGCCGATACCGTGCTTCGGGAAAATCTTGGCGTAGTGGCAACCAATATGCTCCACACCCCGTAACGGCTTGCCCGTAAAGCGGTTCACCAGCTGGTACTTCATCTTCTCCTTCAACTCAAGACGGAACTTGAAAATCAAATCCGACGGGTGCACGATGTTCTCGGGCATCTCGAACGTCCGGCCCGTGGCCTTGTACAGATATTCCCGGGCCTTCTCCAGAATCTCCGGTTGCTCCTTCCATTTCTCGATGAGCTCGGTCATCACCCCGAAGGAAGTGACGCACGAGGGAACGTAATTCTTGTAGCCACGCTCGGTCATCAGGGAGAAGAGCCGCGCCACGATGGTCATGGTCGTCTCGAACGGCACCACGTCGGAGTGGTAGCCGATGCCCGAGCAGGTGTGCTGGTGCGAGGAGTCGTAGATGTCCTTTCCGAGATCATTGCGCATGATGTTCAGGAAAGTCGCCTCCGAGCCGGGGAAGAAGGTCTGCCGGATGCAACTCCGCTCGTAAAAGAAGTGGTCGTCCGCGATTTCCTTCTGATATTCATTCCAAAAACGTTTTTCCATTTTTCAGTGATTAGTGATTGGTGATTAGTGATTAGTGATTGGTGAACTGTAATCTGAATAAACGTTCAATCTACCATTCATAATTCATTTCATTATTCATGATTCTGAATTATAGCGCACGTTTCAGAATTTCCACCACGTCGTCTCGCGTCAGTTGCATGAAGCCGCCGCCAAGGACCGTCGCGTCGGCCACCTTCTCGATGTTGTCGGGAGTCACGCCTAACTCAGAGGCCTTCATCGTCACACCGATCTCACGCATCCAATCTTCCAGGGCATTGATGCCTTCCGTGGCGACCTGTTCGTCGGTCTTGCCATCGGGACGGACGTTCCACACATTTTCGGCAAAGCGCACGAATTTATGCAACCCGCTGTGCATGATGTACTTGTAATACGGAATGGAAACCGACGCGAGGGTCATGCCGTGGGTGGCATCCGTCACCGCGCCGATGGCCTGCCCGATCATGTGCACCATCCAGTCCTGCGACTTGCCCTGTTTGAGCAGCGTGTTGAGAGCCCAAGTAGCCGTCCACATGATGTTGCTGCGCGCCTCATAGTCCTGCGGGTTCTTCACGGCGATGCGCGAACTGTGGATGAGCGAGCGCATGAGTCCCTCGTTAAGGTAGTCGCTGGTGTTGTCATCCTCATTGCTGAAATACTGTTCCATGAGGTGCGACATGATGTCGAAAATGCCGGCCACCATCTGGTACTGCGGCACCGTGAAGGTGAGCTTGGGGTTCAGGATCGTGAACTTGGGCATCAGACGGCTGTCGAAGACCTTGCCGAGCTTCAGTTTCTGCGCATGGTTGGTGATGACGGAGCCGCCATTCATCTCGGAACCTGTGCCCACCATCGTCAGCACACAACCGACGGGCAAAATGCGAAGGCCGGAATCGGGATTCTGACCTCCAACGTAGTAGGTTTGCCACGGGTCACCGTCGAGCCACGCGGATGCGGCCACGCCCTTGGCATAGTCGCACACGGAGCCGCCACCCACCGCGAGGATGAGATCGACATCGTTCTCGCGGGCAATTTTGCAGCCTTCGTAGAGCTTCTCCACCGTCGGGTTCGGCATCACGCCGCCGTCCTCGATGATCGTCTTGCCGGCCTCGTTCAGGATGGTGAGGATCTTGTCGTAAAGTCCTGTGCGTTTTATAGATCCGCCCCCGTAGGAGAGCATGACCGTTTTGCCGTAACGTTCCAGCTCTTCTTTAAGCTTGTCCAAGCTGTTCTCGCCGAAATGCAGGCGAGTGGGATTCTCGTATGTGAAATTTCCTAACATATTTATGCTACTTTATACAAATCTGCAAAGATACACTTTTTTCGTTTTCGGCGGGCTTCAAAATCATGGACCAATACAACCTGACAAAACGAGTCGTCGCCTTTTTCAAAAAAAATGTATTTTTGCGGCTTGACTGATAACCTTTTCGATATGAAAAAAATATACCTTACACTCGTCAGCATCGCCCTTTGCGGGCTCACTTTCGCGCAACCTGTCACCATGCAGGAGGCCGCCACCGCCGCGCAACGCTTCCTCGAAAGCCAAGGCAAGACGCTGGTGCGCTGCGCCAAGACCATCGGCGATGCCGGCAGCCCGTCGCTCTACATCTTCAACGCGGAGAACGGATTTGTGGTGATTGCGGGCGACAAGAGTGCCTATCCGGTACTCTCCTTCTCGGACCACCAAATCTACAGCGATGCCGACGTGGTGCCGCCCTTCGAGATGTGGATCAACCACTATGCCAACCAGATCGACCAGATTCGGAAGCAGCATATCGTCCAGCCGCAGTTCGCCACCCAATGGGAGGCCATCCTCTCGGGTGCGCCCGCCTTCCG
Source organism: Bacteroidales bacterium (assembly GCA_017527945.1). Next base: position 8,227 of record JAFXPL010000170.1, read on the forward strand.
CGCAGGCGACGAGGTGGAGCCGCTCCTGCTCTCCCAATGGGACCAGGGCGAATTCTACAACTACTATTGTCCGCGCGACCTTGCAGGCCCGAACGGGCGCGTGGTGACCGGCTGCGTGGCCACCGCCATGGCGCAGCTCCTCTACTACTTCCGCTTCCCCGAGACCGGCACCGGCAGCTACTCCTACACCGATGAGCACTACGGCGTGCAGTCGGCCGACTACGGCGCCACCACCTACAACTACAATGCCATGTGCGACGTACCCACGGCCATCAACCCGGAAATCTGCAAGCTCATCTACCATTGCGGCGTGGGCGTCGATATGCACTACGCCCCCGACGGCTCCGGCATGCAGAACCACAGCGCGGCACGGGTGCTCCGCACCTTCTTCAAGTACTCCCCCGAAACGGAATACCTCTACCGCGACTCCACCAACCTCGACTGGGACAGCGTGATTGTCAGCCACCTGAACCGCCGCATCCCGATGTACTACGCCGGCTGGAGCGTCCCCGACATCAACGGCCACGGCTTCATCTGCGACGGCTACAAGACAGTTGACAGCAACTATTTCTTCCACTTCAACTTCGGGTGGAGCGGCTACATGGACAACTACTTCTACACCAACTCCCTGTTTGTGGGCAGTTACAACTTTAACCTCGCGCAGGAGCTCATCGTCAACGCCTACCCCGACACCACGCAGTACGCCTACCCTGCCCCGCAGCCACTCACCGGCAGCCTGACGCTGACCGCTGCGGAAGGCACCTTCACCGACGGCAGCCCTTCCGCCGCCCCCTACCCCGCCAACATGGACTTCACCTGGAACATACAGCCTGACGTGAGCCACCTGACCGGCATCAAGCTGAAGATAGACTACCAAATCGCGCAAGGCGACACCCTGACCCTGTTCAGCAATTCCGCCAACTTCACTCCCATAACACTGACCAACGACACCGGGACCTACAACTTGGAACAGAGCGTCACGGAACTGCAGGTGCGTTTCACCTCCAACGGAGACACGCTGGCAGGCACCGGCTTCCGGGCACACTACAGCACCACGCAGGAGGTGTTCTGCAGCGGCACGAAAATGCACACGAGCATCACCGGCACCATCACCGACGGCAGCGGCGACGAAACGTACAACAACCTCAGCAACTGCCGATTCCGCATACTTCTGAACGGTGTCAACGCCGTGCACTTCCACATCAACAGCCTGGACTTGGAAGAGGGGCGGGACTACCTGCACTTCTACAACAACATCGTCAGCGAGTCGAACTACATGTTCTCCCTGACCGGCCACATCACCGACTCGTCGTTTGTGACGGATACCCGTCGCCTGATGCTGATTCTGGAAACGGACGAAAGCGGTACGGACGCGGGCTTCAGCATCGACTATGCGGGCGGGCACGTCGGTATCGACGGCCATGAGGACGGCACGACAACGATGTGGCCGAACCCGGCCGGCGACCGCGTCACCCTCGCCCGCCCCGACCCCATCCGGCAAGTCACGATACGCAATGCGGAAGGAAGGACGGTACTCTCCGAAGCGCCTGCCGCCGAGACCTGCACCCTCGGCCTCTCCACCCTTTCGCCGGGGCTCTACCTCGTGACCGTGCGCACCGACGGCGATGTCAGCACCCTCAAACTCGTCAAACGTTAGCGTTCCAGGGCCGCCAGCAGAGGAATCCCGAGGCCGCCGAACGCATTGCAATTTTGTATATTTTTGCGAAATTTTTCGAGACCCATGACAAGAAAGATAATTTGGAGCTTGTGCTTGTGCCTGCTGTGCATGGCGGCGCAGGCGCAACAGATTGCCCTGCTGAAATATAACGGCGGCGGCGACTGGTACGCCAACCCGACCTCGCTGCCGAACCTCATCAAGTTCTGCAACCAGCAGTTGGGCATGTCCTTAGATGCAAAACCGGCCACCGTGGAGGTCGGCAGCGCGGACCTCTTCCGCTACCCGTTCGTGCACATGACCGGGCACGGCAACGTCGCCTTTTCCGATGCCGAAGCCGAGAACCTGCGCACCTACCTGATCGCCGGCGGCTTCCTGCACGCGGACGACAACTACGGCATGTCGCCCTACATCCGGGCGCAGATGAAGAAGGTGTTCCCGGAGCTGGAACTCGTGGAGCTGCCCTACAACCACCCGATTTTCCACCAGAAGTACAACTTCCCGAACGGTTTGCCCAAGATCCACGAGCATGACAACAAGCCCCCGCAAGCCTTCGCCCTCTTCTGGGAAGGGCGCATGGTCTTCCTCTTCACCTACGAGTGCGACCTCGGCGACGGATGGGAGGACTTCATCGTGCACAAGGACTCCGAGGCCACCCGCACCAAAGCGCTGCAGATGGGTGCGAACATCATCCAGTATGTGTTCTCGAATTAAGACCGTTACGCAAACTCGTATTGCAGAATCGCGACATTCTGCAGCAGCCCATTTCTTACCAAAAGAAAGAATAACAGACGTAATAAGCAATGGACAATATGGAACCCGATGATTTGCAATCGCGCACGGTGGACTGGCTGCGTTACCCGCTCATGCTGTTGATTTTGATGTGTCATTCCAACTCACCATTGATTAACGAATTGCCTCAAACGGGAGTCTCTGCCTGCTGTTACTGCATCACTATAACCGTTGCAAGAGTTGCCGTACCCTTGTTTTTCATCTTTTCCGGCTATTATTTCTTCCGCAAGCCTGACACGTTCAACAGAACGGTCTATTCGTCGAAGATTCGCAAACGCGCCTTGACATTGTTGGTACCTTACCTGTTCTGGAACTATTTCGTATGGGGATTCCTGCTGTTGAGAGTCGTAGTGAAAGGTCACACCGAATGGCTTCCGAGCGACACTTTCACGTTGCCCGCAATCCTTGACGTAATCGTAGGGTGGGACGAAAGTTATGGCGGTATGCCCAAAGCTTTCCAACTATGGTTTGTGCGCGACCTGATGATTGTATGTCTGCTTTCCCCGCTGCTGTACCGTCTGCTGAAAGCCAAACGGCCTTATATCCTGCTACTGTTCACAGCCCTCTACCTCATACCGTGGCCAAACGGCTGGAACCTGTTTTTCTCGCGCCTTCCGTCCGCACTGCTTTTCTTCAGTATCGGGGCATATATGGGTATTCACAAGCAAAACATGGTGGAGATGTCGCGACGCGTACCTCTGTGGCTCTGCATCACAGTCTCCACGCTGTTGCTAGCCGCCACTACGTGGGAACACATGACATTCGGACGTTTTGTGAAATTGGCGGAAAATCTGTTCAGTATTGCCGCTGTGATTCCGACCATGCTGATAGCCTCAACATTGGTGGAACATTACAGTCTGAAACCCGTCAAATTTATCACCGACAGCAATTTTCTTCTCTTTGTGCTGCATCCGCTGATTATCCTCTACCTCGTCTCGGAACCGTTGTTGGGACAAGTCACCAATACACCGCTGCACTTCTGGGCTGTATACGCCGCTGAAATTGTTGTGCCCGCATTGGTCTGCGTCGTGCTGTACGCCATCCTGTCGCGCCTGCTTCCCCGCACCACATCGTTGCTAACGGGTGGCCGCAGAGGAAAACAGGGCTAAGTTGATGCTTGAGCCCCGATTTGTCTCCTCTTGCCTACTAACCGTTACCCAAAAAATTGTATTTTTGCCCGTTTTTTTGAATCCGAATTATGAGAAGAATTTTTTTCACCATGATGATGCTGTGGTTCTGTCTCGCCCCCGCCATCGCGCAGAAGGACACCATCACCGTCATCTCCTTCAACATCCGGTACAACAACCCCGGCGACGGCGACAACATCTGGGACAACCGCAAGGCCAGCTGCGTGAAGATGGCCCAAATGGAGAGACCCGATTTTCTCTGCGTGCAGGAGGCCTATTTCGTGCAGCTCGACTACCTGCACCGCAGCCTGTCTGGCTACGACTACATCGGCGTGGGCCGCGACGACGGCAAGCAGGGCGGCGAACACATGGCCATCCTCTACAACAAAGACCGCTACGAGGTCGTCGAGCACGGCGACTTCTGGCTGAGCGAGACACCGGACGTCTGCTCGCGCGGGTGGGACGCCGCCTGCCACCGCATCGTGACCTGGGGATACTTCCGCGACAAGAAGACCGGCAAGCACGTCTATTGCTTCAACACCCACCTCGACCACGTGGGCGAGACGGCGCGCCGCGAATCCATAAAACTGATCACCCTGCGTCTCAAGACCCTCGTGAAGGACAAGAAGGCCCCCGTGTTCCTCACCGGCGACTTCAACTCCGACATCAACAGCGAAATCTTCAAGCCGCTGAAGAAAGTGATGAAGCAGGCCCGCAAGGACGCGCCCGTCACCGACAGCAAGGGCACCTTCAACGGCTGGGGCAACGCCCCGAACAATGTCGTCATCGACCACATCTTCTACAAGAACGCCACCCCCGTCCTGTTCCAGACCCTCAACTCCGACAAGTACGGCCGCTGGCTCATCTCCGACCACTACCCTGTAAAAGCACTTTTCGTGCAATAAGAACTTAGACTTAGAACTTAAACTTAAACTTAGACTTAGAACTTAAACTTTGAACCTTGAACTTTGAACTTTAAACTTTAGTATAACATGCAAGTGACGCGATTATTCGACATGCTCGAACGGGACCTCAAGGAGTTCCCGAAGGAGGATGCCCTCTGCTGCAAGGAGAACGGTGTCTGGGTGAAATACAGCACCGCCAAATACGTGGAGATCGTCAACAACCTCTCCTACGGACTCATGCAGCTCGGCATCAAAAAGGGCGACTGCGTGGCCACCATCACCCCGAACCGTCCGGAATGGAACTTCCTGGACATGGCCATCATGCAGATCGGCGCCCTCCACGTGGCCATCTACCCCACCATCAGCGAGAGCGACTACCGCCACATCTTCGAGGACGCCAACGTGAAACTGGTGTTCGTGGCCGGTTGGGACCTGCTGCGCAAGATCACTCAGATCCTGGAAGACAAGCCCGACCTGAAGAACAACGTCTATACCTTCCGTAACCTATTAGGATACAAACACTTAAATGAAGTTATCGAGTTAGGCAGGGCGAATCCCGCCCCGCAGTACCTCAAGGAGATCAAGGACAGCATCCTCCCGAGCGACGTGGTCTCGTTGGTCTATACTTCCGGCACCACCGGCTTCCCGAAGGGCGTGATGCTCACCCACCGCAACTTCCTCTCCAACGTGGAAGCCATCCTGCCCATCATCCCCACTTCGGAAAACAACCGCATTCTCAGCTATCTGCCTCTTTGCCACGTGTATGAGCGCATGATGAACTATTCGTGGCAATACCTCGGACTGCCGATCTACTATGCCGAGAACCTCGCCAAAATCCAGGAGAACATGGTGGAGCTGAAACCCGACATCTTCACCACGGTGCCCCGCCTGTTGGAAAAAGTCTATGACAAAATCCTCGCGAAAGGGCACAAGCTGAGCAAGACCAAGCAGAAAATCTTCTTCTGGGCGAACGACATCGCGCTGCAGTACGGCGACAACCCCGGCAAACGCTACGACCGCAAGCTGAAGCTGGCCCGCAAACTGGTGCTCAACCAATGGAACAAGGCGTTGGGCGGCAACCTGAAGGTCATCGTGACCGGCGGCGCAGCCATCCAGCCCCGCATCTCGAAGGTCTTCTGGGCCATGGGCATCCCCGTGTTGGAGGGCTACGGCGCCACGGAGACTTCCCCCGTGATCTCCGTCAGCAACTTCTTCCAGGGCGGACTGGAAATCGGCACGGCCGGCCCGGTGCTGCCCGGCACCCGCGTGCGCATCGCCGACGACGGCGAAATCCTCACCAAAGGTCCGCACGTGATGAAAGGCTACCACAACCTGCCCGAACAGACCGCCGAAGTCATCGACCCCGACGGCTGGTTCCACACCGGCGACCTCGGCGAACTCACTCCCGAGGGACGACTCAAGATCACCGGCCGGAAGAAGGAGATGTTCAAGACTGCCTTCGGCAAATACGTGGTTCCCACCATCATCGAGAACAAATTCGCCGAAGAGTCCCTGATTGACAATATCTTAGTAGTCGGCGAAAACAAGCAGTATGCCGCCGCCCTCATCGTGCCCAACTTCAGCGACCTGCGCGCGTGGTGCACCAACAAGGGCATCTCCTACACCACCAACGAGGAGATGATTGAGCATCCGGAAGTGCAGAAGAAATACAAGAAAATCGTCGATGAATACAACAAGTTCTTCGGCGACACCGAGAAGGTGAAACGCTTCCTGCTGATGAACCACGAATGGTCCATCCAGTCGGGCGAGCTCACCCCCACCCTCAAACTCAAGCGCAACGTGCTCATCAAGAAATACAGCGAGCAAATCGAGACACTGTTCAACTAAACCTCCGAACAGCGAAGTCTGAGTTGCTCTTACAGCACCGAAAAAACTATCCTCCAGGACACGTTTTCAAGCGTGTCCTTTTTTTATTGCACCTTCACCCGCACACCGGCCGAGTGCGACTGGAACTCCGGCGCGTACATGCACTCGATGTGCGTGATGCCGTTGCTGAAGTCGCCCGACTGCGTGGCGAAGAGGGTGTATTCGAAGACATACTTGCCCTTCGGCAGCCAGTCGATGAAGAAGTGCGTGGCCGCGTCCTTCGTGGCCTCATAGTACCACAACCCATCCTGGTACTTGTACTGCGAGAAGACGTTGACCGGCTCGAAAGTGGCAGCCCGCATGTCCTTGAGGTGCACGAACTCCATGTCGCGGTCGGCGGTGATGACCACCCGCACGCGCACCTTGTCGCCCTTCTGCAACGGCTGCTCCGCCGTGATGGCCTTCAGCACCTCGCCATCGCCGCTGTTCTCCACCCTGTAGAGCTGCTTCTCGATGACCAAGTTCTTGTCGTCGCTGCGGGTAATCTTGTCGAGGTTCTCGAAATACTGCCAGTAAAGGCCGCCCCACGCAGGACCGTCGGTACCCTTCTCGATGCGCACATTGGCCTTGTCGGCGGTGATTTCCTCGCCCGTCCAGGCTTTCTTGAAGTAGCCGGTGCCCGCCTCCGTCTGCACGGTCTCGTCGGGCAGGCGCACGTTTCCGACCGTCACCGCCACGGTCTTGTCGTCCGCCACTAACGTCTTGTCTAACAGCAGCGCATAGACGGCCTCGGTGGTCGATTTGGTGGTGCCCCAGTGCTGGGTCTGCTTCTGCTTGAGAAGCCACAACTGCATCTGCGCCAGCGACTCCGCGTCTTCGGGCGTGATCGTGTGGAACGCTTCAATCAGCATCGCCTGCCGCTCCACGGGCTGTTCGTACCAGAACCAGCCCTCGCCCTGCTTCTTCCAGAACATGCCCATCTCCTCGCTGTGCTGGGCCATGTCCTTGAGGTGGGCCACAATCTGTTTCGCCACCTTCTGGTCGCCGTTGCGCCAGGCAGTGAGCGCAATCATCGCCTGCGTGTAAAAAGATTTTGATTTCCAGTCGTTTAACAGCACTTTATAGCAAGTGTCGTAGGCGGCTTTATGCTGGGCGGAAACGTTGTCTTTGTAGAAGCTGCGGGCATAGAGGTAGTGCGTCTCGTCGATATAGTCGTAGTGGTACTTCTTGCGGTCGAGGTAGCGCTTGTACATCTGTTCATCCATGTAGGAGACGGCGTTGCGGAGCGTGCTGTTGGCCACGTCGGTACTGACACCGAGGGCTTTGAGGTGGCCGAAGCCCGCCACGATGTGCCGCGTGATGAAGTCGCTACTCTTGCCGCCGGAGAACCAGGGCCAGCCACCGTCGCCATTCTGCCCCTTCTGCAGTCTCCTGAGCGTGGCAGCCTCCTCCTTGGCCATCCGCCGGAAGTCGAACATCGCGGCCAGAGCCTGCTTGTTGGCCCCCTCGCGCTGCGCGTCGAGCACCCACGGGGTCTCCTCCAGCACCACCTGCTTCAACTCCTGGTTCTTCTCCAAGGCCGAGCAGAAAGCGTCGGGCGACTCCGTCTGCCAGCGGTTGAAAACCTCCTCGATGACGGGATTGGCCTTCAGGATGTGCGTGGCGAGGGCGTTGGCATAGTAGCGGCTGAACATCTGTTCATGGCAGTCGTGCGGATATTCCATCATGTAGGGCATCGCCTGGACGGCGTACCACACGGGGTTGGGGGTGCATTCCACAGTCAACCGGTAATTTTTCATCGTAGGGACGCGATTCATCGCGTCCGCATCGCAATTCATCGCGTCCGTACAATCCTGCATTTTTTTGAATACGACTGTTTTTGAGCCTTTGCCCGAAATGTAGAACGGCATCGTCTCGGTTACCATCATGCGGTTGGTGAGCACGGGCAGGGTCTTCTCCTCGCCGTCGCCGGCCACCTCTTGCGGGTCGGTGTTGTGGGCAACGATGCGGTAGGTGACGGCGGGCACATCAGCAGGCACGACGATGCGGAAACGGACCTCAAGGGATGCGTTGGCGGGGATGTCGTATTGTTGAGAACCGGCGGGGACGCGATTCATCGCGTCCGCAGAATCGAAAATCATGGCCACCGGTTGGTTGTTCGCCGCGTTGAACATCTGCAGCGTCACATACCCGCAAATGTGCCGATTGGTGGTGTTCACCACCTTGGCGGAGAAATCCATGGTGTCGCCCTCGCGCAGGAAGCGCGGCGCGTTCGGCACGACCATCACGTCCTTGGCCGTCTGCACGAACTTCTCGAAACGGCCGGTCATCAAGGCTGGGTTGTGGGCCACACCCTGCATCTTCCATTTGGTGAGGGCATCGGGCATGGTGAAGCTGATGAAGACGGTGCCGTCGGGATCGGTGCGCAACTGCGGATAAAAGAAGGCGGTTTCGTTGAAGTTGGTGCGGAGCTGCGGCTCAGAAGGAGCGCTTCCCGGTTCTGCAGCCTCCTTTTGCGAAGCAACCCGCATCATTGACGCATTCGTAAACGCCAATGGCGGTTCCTCATACATAACCTCATCTTCCATAAACTCCATGTCCGTATTGACCGAAATATTATCCTCCACGACATTGAGGACAACTTCCCCCTTTGCCATATATCGCCCCATACGCAGCCCTCCACAATAGAAACTCTTCAAAACCAAGGGTTGTGAGGAAAACGCCGGGGAATGGAATCCGAACGTGTTGAAATGATCTTTCTTCCAGAGAGAGGACCCCGTGTCGAGACTGCGGCCGAAACGGAGCGTGAGGAAACGGTACTGGTAATCGTATTGCAACTGCATGAAGTTCTGTCCGCCCAACACATCCAACGAATAGTCGTACATCGAGCAGAGCAGCTCGGCAGACACCGGCCTGCCCTCCTTGTCGGTCAGGCGCACCTGCAGCTCCTCCTGGCTTCCGGGCAGGGTTTTGTCACGGAAACGCAGAAACTCGAACCGGATGTCCCGCGAACGGTTGACAATCCGCACGTCTGGCGAAATCTCGTAGGTGTTGCCGTCAGCCTGCATGAACAGATGCACGTGCAACGTTCCCTGGTCGGAGAGCTGGGTCGGCCATTCAATGGTGATCATGTTCTGTTTCAGATGGTACCATTGCGTATGCACCACCGAGTCGTTGTGCGCGATTTCACAAAGCACCCGCGCGTCCTTTAGGACGGTGCCGACGGAGAACCGCAGCGTGTCGCCCGCCTCCACCGAATAGCCGCCGTTCTTCTGCGAGAAATGACGGTTGAAATCATGCCACAGGGCTTTGTAGCCTGTGCATTTCCTGCTTTGGGCACGATACAGATGCACGGTTTTCGCCACCTCCACGTCATCCCCGTCCGGGTCTTTCACCGTGAACACAATCTTGTAGTAACCGTCCTGAAAATCATCGATGGGCGGAATCTCAAAGAAGTTCTCCGTCTCCTTGGAGACAGACAGCAGTCCGCTTCCCAAGTGGACAGACTCCCAATGTTCCATGTCATCCTCTTGCCGGAAGGCAAGGTTCGGGAAAGTTTCCTGTAACTTGGGCAGCGGCACCAGCGTGGCGTCGGCGGATTGAACCGGAGAATAGAAGCGGTCGGGGGTCTTCAAGCGGTAGATGTCGTACCAGACCTCCCCGTCCTGCGGCACGTCGGCAATATTGGTCAGGGAGAGCGGATAACGGATGCTGTCACGGTCGATTTCCACCTCTTCGGGCAGGGAGACCGACAGCAGCAGGCTGCGGCGACTCACCTGCACTTGGGAAATCCCGGTGTGCGTCTCCCCGTTGACATCCGTCACGACTGCCTCTACATTATAAATGTACAATGGGACATACCGCCTGAGCGCGAGGTCCTCCTCGGTGGGGAACGCGATGGTGAACGAGCCGTCCGCACCGGTTTCGGCGACACCGCTGAGGATGGTGCGCGGGTCATCAGACGGCCAGCGACCTAAGCGCCACCACGGGAACTCCGTCCTGCGGGTTACCACATACTTGACGGTCGCGCCACCGACAGGATAGCCGGACAACGCCTCCGCCTTGCCCATCACCGTGACCGTCTGCCCCACCTTGACCGCATCCGTGGGCGCGTCCAGCGTCACCTCAAAGGTCGGGCGTTTGTACTCCTCCACGGAAAAGCGTTCGTTTCCGACATACTCATTGCCGTTGATTTTCACAATGATGCTGAACTGACCCGTCAGCCCGTCGGTCGGCAGGTCGAAAGTCCCGGATACTGATCCGAAATCATTGGTCGTCAACACTTTTGAATCAATTTCTTGAGAATTCGCGTCCTGAAGACAGATTGTCACCTCCTGGTTTGGCAATATCCGGATATGTTTAGTCTCTTCTTTTTCTATAACGGTTTCGCTTACAATCCCTTTGAAATAGATGGTCTGGCCAGGCCGGTACAATTTGCGATCCAAGAAGAGATCGCACTTATGGTTAGTCGATTGGCCGGGAGTATAGGACCACCAGTAGTTGCTACCCATCAAATGCAACACCTGCTTGTTCCATTCCACCGCCACGTCCGAATGTTCGTTGCGGCCGTTGGGCAAACTTATCGCGGCCATTCCGTTCCGGCCGGTTTTCACCGTGCGCTTGGCGGATTTCCCTGTCGTCAGGGTGATGGCGGCGTTCTCCAACGGCTCGCCGGTCTGCCGGTTCAACACCCAATACTCCGCCCGTTGGTTCAGCTCCCGGACGACGACATGGATGTCGGAAACCTGCACATAGTACATCTGGGCGCACTCCTTGTGGCTTTTCGGGAATGGCTGCGACGAAATTAACAGCAAATATCCGCCAGGCTTCTGACGAGGCATGACATAATGGCCATTATGTTTCCGATGGTCGTTGAATTCAGGAAGTTCCACGGTTCCCTCGAAGGCGGGCTTCATCGACATGATGTTGTCATATTGCTTGGCAATCCCGTCGTGTTCCACCTGCTTATAGGTGGCATGCGAAACAGGGACGAGACGGAGGTAGGCCTTGGCAACGTCCTTGTATTCAATATCCACTAACAGGGGCGTTGAGGGGACAAAAGCCGTGCGGTAGGGATCAATCCCCAAAACCGGATGCTGAATCTGCCTCAGCAATTCCCGGACCTCATTCAAGTACTCGGGCGCCTTTTCCTTCGGAGACTCTTTTTGGATGGAAGTTTCCAAGAAAGAGGCGGCGGTGACGAGATCGTTGAGGTATTCGGGATGCAGTTCGGGGTCGTATTCGCCGCTCCGTTCCGCATACAGCGTGCCCAACTTGTAGGCCATGTAGCGATATGCCGGTTTGTCGCGGAAAGCCTCGCTGCACCGAGTCAGTTGCTCGATGTACCAGGTCAGGGAGTTGTCGGGAGCGAGTCCGCGAAGGCGCATGAAGTCGAAACGTTCCAGCAAGTAACTGACCCTCAGCGTCTCGTGTTGGCGGTCGGCATGGAATTTCTCAAGCGACTGATACACCACGAGCGTACGGGTGATGTCATCGTCGGGGGCCGCCGGTTGAAGGGGAACGGTCAGAAATGCATCTGGAGTCCAAAGGGCTGGATTGGTCCGCAGCCCGGGGGCGGGATTCTCGTCGCCCTCTATGCACGAGCGCAGGAAAGAGAGGCAGCGTTGCGCGAGGATGTCGTACAGCGTGTGTTCGGCAGTAGGGTCGGACGACTTGTTGAGGATGGCCTTGTACGACTCGGCGGAGAGTTGCTGCGAAACCGTGGCATGCGTTATCGACGCCAGGTACTCCTCCCGAGCGCGTCGCACAAACGTCTTCGCGTCCCACTCCTTGAAGTCGGCGGGTGTTTCATCGGCGAGCCGGGTGCGGCTGTCGATGTTCCAACGGTTGTTGTTGTAGTATTCCGACAGGAACTGTCCCAAGCAGCTGTGCCAGATGGCATTGGCCGCAGGGTCTTTCGCCGTGGCGGCGAGCTGCTCGTTGAGGATGCGGCAGGCGGAGTCCGCGCCGTCGTCGTATTTCTCGCAGAGCTGTTGGATTTCCTGCCATTTCTTGGCGATTTCGGTCGGGCTCTGCGTCTGCCCGGCGGTGATCAGGGTGGTGACGATCATGGTGGCGGTGATTAGGGTTTTCTTCATGACGGTTGTTTTTTGAGGGTCCCCACATATTGCGCTACGCTTGTGTGACATCCCCACACTGCGCTTTGCTTGTCTGCAGGGCCCCACACTGCGCTGCGCTTGTGTGGGGTTAATTGCACTGCGTGCGTTTGGCCTCTCCGAGGCCGTTCAGGGACTATAATGGGATAGACATTTCATAGTCTGTGAAGTTTATCGGCAGGGAGTATTGGGGCGGCGGACCGATTCCGTTGCCTCCCACAGCACGATGCCGGTGGCGACAGCGACGTTGAGGGAGTGCTTGGTGCCGAACTGGGGAATCTCGACCGCAACATCGCACAAGGGCAGCAGTTCGTCGGAGATGCCGAACACCTCGTTGCCCACAAACAGCGCGATTTTTTCGTACTGCGCGAAGTCCATATCCTGAAGCATCACCGAGGTGTCCGTCTGTTCCACCAAAACAATGGCGTAACCCTCTGATTTCAGGTTTTTTGCCAACTCGTCAACATGTTCCACATACTTCCAATCAACGCTTTCGGTGGCGCCGAGGGCGGTCTTGGCGATTTCCTTTTGCGGCGGCGTTGCCGTGATGCCGCACAGATAGAGCCGCTCCACATTGAAGGCATCGCAGGTGCGGAACGCCGACCCCACATTGTGCATGCTGCGGATGTTGTCTAACACTAACACCACCGGCGTCTTGTGCTGCTTCTTGAACTCCTCCGGGGTCACACGCCCCAGTTCCTCCATGGATAGCTTCTTCATATCTTCAAATAATATCGTTAAAAGGCATAATCGTCTGAGTATTCCATCTGTGAGGGATCCTTGCCCCCGCCGCTGTCGCCATTGGCCGCACTGTCGTAATATTCGGCGGAAAAGTTCTCGTTCGGCGTGATGCCCGCCGAGGGCGAAGCAAAGCCGCCGCCTTCCATGCCGAAGGTGCCCTCGCTGACATCGCAGAACTTCGTGAACTGGCTCTGGAAACGCACCTTCACGTTGCCCGTGCTGCCGTGACGGTTCTTTTCGAACATAATCTCCGCCATCCCGTCGGCCGGCGTGTTGTCCTCAAATGTGTCAAGATGGTAATACTCAGGACGATAGATGAAGAGCACCATATCTGCATCCTGCTCGATGGAGCCAGACTCACGCAGGTCGGACAGTTGCGGGCGCTTGGATCCGCCGCGGGTCTCCACCGCACGGCTCAGCTGCGACAATGCAATGACAGGAATGTTCAATTCCTTCGCTAAAGCCTTGAGAGAACGTGAGATAAAGCTAATTTCCTGCTCGCGGTTGCCTCCGTGCTTCGAATTGTCGGTTCCCGCCTGCATCAGCTACAGATAGTCGATAATGACCATCTGTATGTCGTATTTATGCTTCAGGCGGCGGCACTTGGCACGCAGGTCGAAGACCGACAGCGCAGGGGTGTCGTCGATGAGCAGGTTCGCGCTGTTCAGCTTGCTGACGTTCTCCCACAGTTTCGACCACTCCACGTCGGACAGCGTACCCTTGGAGATGTGGTCGGAGGGGATGCCCGACTCAATGGAGAAAAGACGGTGCACCAGCTGAGTGGCCGACATTTCCAAGGAGAAGAAGGCCACCGGCTTGTCGAAATCGAGGGCCGCGTTGCGGGCGATAGAGAGCACGAAGGAGGTCTTACCCATACCGGGACGGGCTGCGAGAATCACCAGGTCAGACTTCTGCCAGCCACCGGTCTTCTCGTCGATGGCGCGGATACCGCACGGCACACCCTGCAAATCATCTTGAGAATCACGCATTTCCGTCAACTCATTGAGGGCAATGCTCACCACGTCGCCTAACTCCTTGCTGTCGCGTTTAAGGTTGTTCTCCACAATGGAAAAAATCTTCGACTCGGCATCGTCAAGCATCACCAAGACATCGTTGCTGTCGTCGTAGGCATCGTTTATAATCGAGTTGCAGTGACGGATAAGCTCGCGAAGAATGAACTTCTCCATCACGATGCGAGCGTGGAACTCGACGTTGGCGGCAGAATTCAACCGGGTGGTCAGACCCGCCACGTATGAGGCGCCCCCAGAAAGTTCCAACTGTTTGTCTTTTTTCAACTGATTGGTAACCGTCAGCACATCAATCGGTTGCGATGCAGAAAAAAGTTTCTTTATGGCACTGAACACATGCTGGTTGGCCTCCACATAGAACATTTCAGGTTGCAGGATGGAGAGGACCTCGGTCACGGCGTTGTCGTCAATCATCAAGGCACCGAGCACCGCCTCCTCGAACTCCACCGCCTGCGGGGTGAGTTTGCCGGTGGTGCCCAAAAGGGTGTCAATACGGTTGTATGACATCGTGCGCGGCGCCTTGCTTGTTGTAATTGTTTCGTTTTCCATATCTTACACAAATTACTCTTGAATAATGTTTTGAGCGGCAAATATCCAAAATTTCAGCTGGATTTTTCCGCCGATTTATGAACATTTCATCACAAGAGGTTGTTAACAATTGTGGAAAACCCGCACAATCCGAAGGGGAACGGTCAGTCAACGCCCATCTCCACCAGCACCATTTCCGATGCCCGCTGCTCCGCTTCCTTCACGGAATTGCTGACCGCCTCGGCGACAGTTCGGCCGTCAAGGTTCACGTGCACGCGGAAAAGTTCACGATGGGAGTCGGGTTCCGTATCATGGGCGAAACTGACTTTGTGCCTGTGGCGCTGCGCCCAAATCAGCAGCTTGCTTTTGTAATCGTTGGTTTCTTCGAAGACCGCATCCATGTCGATATGTACCAGAAAAATATGCTCCAACACGATCCGCATGGTCTTTTTGTAGCCCTGGTCGCGGTAGATGGCACCCACCACAGCCTCGAACGTGTTGCCGGGCAGATACTTGGAGTTGATGTTTCCGGCCGTCTCCACCATGTTGTGCAACCCGAGCTTCACCGCAAGGTCGCCCAAGCGCTGCCGATTGACCAGCTTGGAGCGCATCTGTGTCAAGCCGCCCTCCGTCTCAAAGGGGTACTTGTGGCACAGGTAGTCCGCAATGATAGTGTCGAGCACCGCGTCGCCGAGAAATTCCAAACGCTCGTTGTTCTCCCGCCGGCCGATTTCCGACAAGCCGCTCATGGAACGGTGCACCAGCGCCGTCCGAAACAAATTGACATGACGAATCCTGAATCCGAAAATATTTTTGAAATAAGTACGTATCTCCTTGTCTGACAACGGCATAGACTACTCCTTGTATTTCACGTACAGCAGGGAGACATTATGGCCGCCGAAACCGAAAGAGTTGGACATGGCCACGTTGACTTCGCGGGAAATGGCTTCCCTCGGCACGAAGTTCCAGTTGGCAGGCAACTGCGGGTCGAGGTGATCCAAGTTGATGGTGGGATGCACCAAATTGTCCCGCATGGAACAGAGGATGGCGACGCTTTCGACGGCGGGACCGGCACCCAACAAGTGGCCGGTCATCGATTTGGTGGAGTTGATGGCCAATTTCGGAGCATGGTCGCCGAACAATTTCCCGATGGCGCGGCATTCCGAGAGGTCGCCCAACGGCGTAGCGGTGCCGTGTGTGTTGATGTAATCGACATCCTCCGCACGGAGGTCGGCGCTTCGCAGTGCATTGCGCATGGAGAGGAAAGCGGCCTTTCCTTCGGGGTCGGGAGCGGCGATATGGTACGTGTCGGCCGACATGCCCACGCCGGTGATTTCCGCATAGATGCGGGCTCCGCGGGCGCGCGCGTGTTCCTCGCTCTCCAAGATGAGCGTGGCTGCCCCCTCCCCCATCACAAAACCGTCACGGTCCTTGTCAAAGGGGCGACTGGCATGTTCGGGGTCGTCGTTGCGGGTCGAAAGGGCGCGCATGGCATTGAAACCTCCGATGGCAAGCTCGATGATGGAGGACTCGGTGCCGCCGGTGACCACCATGTCCGACTTGCCCAAGGCGATGGCGTAGCAAGCGTCGCCGATGGCGTTCGCCGACGAGGCACAGGCGGAGGTGGTAATATAGTTGGGACCCGTGAAGCCGTACTTCAAGGCGATGCTGCCCGACACGGTGTTGGCCAGCACCCGCAGAAGATGGTACGGGCTGAAGCGGGGCGTGCGATCCTGAAGCATGTACTGCTGCACAGCCTCTTCGGAGGAGGTCAGGCCGCCGATGCCGGTGCCATAGACCACACCGACCCGTTCTTTGTCAAGCCTGTCAAAGTCTATCCGGGCATCTGCCAAGGCCTCTTCCGTGGCAATCAGGGCATACTGGGCACTGCGGTCCAGTTTCGACAATTCTTTTGTCGTAAAATGCTCTTCCGGAACGTAACCCTTTAACTGACAAGCAAATCGGGTTTTAAATTTTTCTGTATTAAAATAAGTAATGTGGCCGGCACCGGACCTGCCATGCAGAAGGCTGTCCCAGTACTCGGCCACATTATTTCCTATTGGCGTTAAGGCACCAATGCCCGTTACAACTACGCGTTTGAGGGTCATCACAAACGTTTCTTGTAAACTAAAGTATTTTACTTGGAAGCAAGAAGATTTTCGATATAGGCGACCGCGTCACCCACCGTGGAGATTTTCTCAGCGTCTTCCTCCGGAAACTTGATGCCAAAAGCATTCTCGAATTCCATAATCAATTCGACCGTATCCAGTGAATCAGCTCCTAAATCGTTGGTGAAACTCTTTTCAGGAGTCACATCTGCCACATCGACACTCAGTTTGTCGGCGATGATGGATTGTACTTTTTGTAAGATTTCTGACATAATTTTTCAATTTTAAATCGGCGGCAAAAATACATTTTTTTTGATATGGTACGACAAAAATTTTCGCCGCAACGGTCTGCCTTTCCCTAAGCCAAAAACCAATCCCGCCCCATAAAAAAGGAGAGCCCGTCAGGCTCCCCTCTCGTCACAAAAATCTGAAGTACTAATTTTCTCGCTTCTTTTTCAGTTCCTCTATCTTCTCATACTCCTCCAAAAACTGCGGTATATTCGACATGTCGATGCGCTTGTTGAGGATGATCCGATGGTCCTTGTTGTCCATGATGAACATCGCCGGGTTGCCCATCTCGTAGATGTTGAAGTATTCGAGATAGTCGAGGTTGCCCTTGTTGCCGCCGACGTTGAGCCACGGGTAGTTGTTCTCCTTCACGTACTTCTTCCAGCGGTCAACATCAGCGTCGTTGGCGATGGCATAGACGTCGAAGTTCCGCTTGCCGATGGCCTGAAGCGAGTCATAAACCTCGCGCATCTTCTTGGACTCCTTCTTGCAGGTCGGGCAGTCGGGGTCATAGAACCAGAGGATGGTGTAGGGCTTGCTCATGCGGTAAGAGGAGTGCCACTTGGTCATGTCATCCGTCAGCGTGGTGTCCGGAATGATCAGCTCTGGGGCAATCTTTCCAATCAGGATCGGTTCCAGGCGTGCGGTGCGCTTCCGGTACTTGGCCAGCACATCCTCGTCGAGCCAGTAGCACTTGCCGGCCAGCTGGTTGGTCTTGGCGATATGGTAGAACACCGCGTCGTGCCCGATGACCTTGCTCGTCTCGAACTGGTAGGAAAGCCAGTCGGTGCAGTAATGGTACATGAACGTGTCTTTCGCGGCCTTGGCAAGGAAGAGGTCAACATATTTGTTGATGGTGTCGGACTCCTGATGATAGAGCAGCTTCAGGAAGTAGTCCTTCATCTTCGGCTCGAAGGAGGGGATGTAGATGAAACGGTGGTCGCCGAGGTCGAAGTTGTCCCAATAGTGCAGACGGTAGTAGGCGGCCTGCTTCATGTAGTCGGGCTCGCCGTCCTCTTTTTTGTACTCAGGAATGTCGATGTTCTTGTAGGATTTCTGCATCTTGGAGAAAAGGAAGTCAGGGTTTCTGGCGATAAGGTCGTCGATGAAGGCCTGCATCTCGTTGTTGATATTGGTCAACTTCTCCTTGTAATAATTTGCGCTGTCGGTGTTGCCGGCGTCCTCGAATGCCTTGCGCTTCTTGGACCAGTCGTTGGCGTCCTTGGAGGCCTGGGCGGTCTTCTTCTGGAAACGCAGCATCTCGGCGTTCTCCGGGGAGTTCACCACCGAGAAGTTCTCCACGTTCGTGGTGGTGTCCAAATTGTAAGTGAAATGCTGGTTGTTGTCGAGGATGAAGTTCAGGTAGAGCTTCTTGTCGCCGGAGACCAACGAGTACATGCCGTCGTCGTAACGGTCGGTGCCCTTGAATACGAACTTGCCCTTGCCGGAGGGCTTCACGGAGTCCTTCAGGATCAGCTTCTCGTTGTAGTGGATCACCAAATAGACCAGCGTGTCTTTCGAGTCCTTGATGTTGAAAACCAGCTCGTGGCCGTCCGCGTCACGGTAGTTCGCCGGGTTGTTCCTCGATTTCTGCAGGTTCTTCGGGATGTTGTTCTGGGCCGACACCGCATTGGCAAACGACATCAAAAAACCGAACATTAAACCCGAAATCAACAAAAAAATAACGTTCTTTCTCATTTTATTTCTCATTGTTTGTTGTCACATTGATAATCATTGTTTTTTCATCGTCATGCATCATCATTCATTGTTCCATCAATTGCATAATTTTATCTAACGAAATTTGCCGTGCGATTATTGCATGTTTTTTTTCATTATTTATCAACAGAATCACCGGCGTGGTGACGATGTCGAAATATTCGATGTAATCGACGCTGGTTTCGCCCATGGAGGTGCTCAGGTTAATCCAGTCGCCGAGGCCGTGCTTCTCGGAGAAGGCCTTCCAGCGGTCGTAGTCGTCGTTGACCTCCACGGCAAAGACCTCGAAATTCAGCTCGTCGGCCCGTTTCTGGTATAAATCATGCAAAATCGGCGTCTCCTCCTGGTAATGGTCGCAGTCGGGATCCCAGAACCAGAGGATGGTGTATTTCGTCTGTATCTCATTGGTGGAGTGCTGTTTGCCGTCTATGTCGTAGGCAGTGAGTTCGGGGATCAGCGCACCGGGGGCGAGCTTGCGGATGCGGTCCGTCTGCCGTTTGATGCGCCGTTCCTGGTCCTCGGAAATCCAGCCTCGGTCGTAGGTGTCGTAAATATGCAGCATTACCGGCTCATAATACGGATCGCCGGTCTTATCGAATATGTTGTACAACCACTGCGCGTACAACCCGCATTGGTAACGGCCCCCGCGCGCCGCCCGCATGAGGATGGTGTCCACCTCAGTGATGATTTCGGCGACAGACTCGCGATTATCGGATGTCAAGTACTCTTCGATAAACAGGAAAAGCATAGACATGGAATGACAAAAGCGAGCGTCTGTGAAATCGACTTGCGATATCACACGATGGTAATTCTCCTTCGGCACCGCAGAGAAGGCGAAATGGACAGCAGGATCATCCGACTGGGCCGAATTCATAATCTCCTGATTCAGATGATAATACTTTCCCAAAAAGGACTCGGGCATTGTAGAGGTTAGTTCTGCCGCAGCCTTCACCGCATCAAACGCATCCATTGCCTGCTCTTCCGCGAAATGAGTTGTCATCAGAATTGAATTCTCTTCCGAATTCTTTATAACACGTTCCTGCCAAGAAATCTCCCAATTAGCTTTGGCATTCAAAGTGTCGCTATCGGACTCCTTAATTTGAATATCAAAGGTCGTTTGCTGATTTAAAATAACAGAAAAAGGATATACCCATGTAGGAAAAAATCCTGACTTTCCATGATATACCAGCTGGTAAAAACCTTTCGGAATCAAAGAGTGATATAACGCTTCCAGCATGGATGCGTTATATTTTTTGGAAATATCACCCCCCTTTTTAGTGGGAACCTTCTTTGTCAAAACAGCTTTCCCTTTCTTAAAGACAGCACTGTCAACAAGTTGCTGATTATAGAAATCCTGTCTATATAGGTAAACCACATCGCCATCGGGCGCATCACAAAAGACCCTAATGTTGTATTCTGGACAATAATACCGCTCCAAATTCGTCTTCATCGCCCGAACAGAATACATGATACCATCCAGTTCCTCGTTTTGAGCGCACACCGTTCCCGCCGTCCCTAAGACCAGGGCCAGCAACATGATGATTGTCCGGATATGTGTTCGTTTTGTCATTCGGTGTATATTTCGTCAGTTATTGTTCATTCGTCATCCCCACATACTGCGCTCCGCTTGTGTGACGGCCTCCTTTCCTTGAGCCCCACACTGCGCTCCGCTTGTGTGGGGTTATTTGCACTGCGTGCGTCTTGCCCCTCCGGGGCTGCTTAAGGAAGTATCTTTAACGGCTAACTCGCAAGCATCTCGCGGATGTCGGCCATCAGCTTGTTGGCGATGTTCTCGGCGACCTGCGGGGTGAGGGCCTCGGCGTAGATGCGCATGATGGGTTCGGTGTTGGAGCTGCGCACGTGCACCCAGCTGTCGTCGAAGTCGATGCGCACGCCATCAACGCGGTTCACTTGGTAGTTGGCGTATTTCGCAGCGATCTTGTCCAACAATTCCTTCATGTCCACGGAACTGTTCAGCTCGGTCTTCTTCTTCACGATGCAGTAGTCGGGATAGAGGGCGCGGATCTGGCTGCAGCTCTTGCCGGTCTTGGCCATGTAGGTGAGGAAGAGGGCGATGCCCACGAGCGCGTCGCGGCCGTAGTGCAGCTCGGGATAGATGACCCCGCCGTTGCCTTCGCCGCCGATCACCGCGCCGGTCTGTTTCATCATCGCCACCACGTTCACCTCGCCCACCGCGGAAGGCGTGTAAACCACTCCATACTTGTCGCTTACGTCTTTCAATGCACGAGAGGAGGAGAGGTTGGATACCGTGTTGCCGGGGGTGTGCTGGAGCACGTAGTCGGCCACGGCCACAAGCGTGTACTCCTCGTTGAAAAGCGTGCCGTTCTCCGTCACGATGGCCAAACGGTCAACGTCGGGATCGACCACAAAACCGACATCGTAGTTGGAGCGGCTCATCACGTTGCAGATGCCGGCCAGGTTCTCGGGAATCGGCTCCGGATTGTGGGAGAAGACTCCGTTCATCTCGCCGTTGAGCACCGTCACATTGTTGACACCCAGTGCCTTGAGCAGCACCGGCAATGCCAATGCCCCGGTGGAGTTCACCGTGTCCAAAATCACCTTGAAGTTGGCTTTGGCGATGGCGTTCCTATCGACCAACGACAGGCGGAGAATCGCCTCGACATGATCCTGGATGGCGTTTTCGTACAAAGTATAGCTCCCTAACTTGTCGATTGTCGCGTAGGTTAATTGGTCGGATTCGGTCAGCTCGACGATGCGCTTGGCCTCCTCGCCGGAGACGAACTCGCCGGTTCTGTCGAGCAGCTTGAGGGCGTTCCACTGCATCGGGTTGTGGCTGGCAGTGATGATGATGCCGCCGTCAGCCTGATGCTGGATCACGGCCATCTCCGTGGTCGGCGTGGTGGAGAGCCCCAGGTCGAGAACATCCACGCCCATGCTCTGCAACGTACTGCAAACCAAACGGTTCACAACATCACCGGAGATACGGGCGTCTCTTCCCACCACGATGCGCATCTTGGAACTGTCCGCAGCCCGTCGGGAGCTATCTGCGTCCTGCAGATTGCTATTGTCCGACTGCGAGGACTCGTCCAGAGCCTCGGACGCGGCCCGTTCGCGCTTTTCCTGCAAAAAGGTGGCGAATGCCGTGGTAAATTTCACCACATCGACAGGAGTCAGGTTCTCCCCAATGT
This sequence comes from Bacteroidales bacterium, assembly GCA_017527945.1. The sequence continues at coordinate 30,248 of JAFXPL010000170.1, forward strand.
TTCCCCCAATTGTTCCCCGGATTCCGGAAATGGACTTAATCAGTGTCATATCTCTTCTCTTTTATCTTTCTAAAACGGCTGCAAAAGTAAGAAAAATCGGCTAACCTGCAGCAACATTTTTTCAACAGTCATCGCATGTCGTTGACCTCCACACCGGGGTATTTCGACACGTCGAACACGAACATTTTGTCATCCAGCGGGATATCATGTTTGAACTGCTCGATACTATATGTATATATGGTGTTGTCTTTCTCGTAAACGGCGATTTTCGCGATTTTGAGCGAGGTCTTCCCGATATAGACCCGGATGCGGTAGAACGACTGTGCGGTCTTGGGCGTGAGATCGACGATGCTGTACTGCACGTTGTTCGAGAACTCGTCGCGGATGAACTTGGCGCGGAACTGCTTGTCCCAGCCCTTGAGGATGCGCTGCGGGTTCATCAGGTTCCCGTCGTCCTCGGGATCGTACTCATAGACGGAGACCTCCTTGGCGGACTTGTCGTAACTCCAAATTGACTGGCCATCGCAGAAGTACTGGACGCCTGAGAATGTGGTTTTGTACTTGCTGCCCTTGAGGCAGAAGTCCCCCTCGCTGACCCCCAGGGTCTTGTCGTCCTTGGTGGTCTTCAGGGTGTAGTGGAACTGCAGGGTGGCATATTTCTGGTACTGCAGGGCGACCTTCTTGAGCAGGTCGGCGGCGCCGCCATCGACATTCTGGGCGAAACTTGCGGACATGTACACCGCCATTATCGCTAAAACTGCAAATTTCTTCATCTTATCGTTATTATTCGTTACATTGATTGTCGTTTCTTGCAAACGTTTAACGTTGCCTGTGGGTTGTCCGGTTTCCCGCGATTCGGTTTCACGATTCGGTTCCCCAGGGCTCGCTGTCGCTCACCCTGGGCTGACATAGGTCGGGCTTTCAGCCCTTTTTGGAAGGTGTATTCACCATTCCTAATTTTTAATTATCAACATCACCGCCACCAATATCAATGCGATGCCTGCCGCGAGCCGGGCCGTGAAGAGGCCGTCGAACACGAAGACCGAGATGGCGACCGCCGTGACGGGTTCCAGCGCGCCCATGATGGCCGTGGGGGTCGAGCCGGCGTGCGCGATGCCGATGTTGAGCATCGTCATGGCGATGATGGTCGGCACGATGGCCACCATGCAGATCCAGCCCAGTGCCGACCAGCTCGGGATGGCCATGATGCGACTGCCGGGCACGCAGAACGAGTAGATGCCGATGACGATTGCCGCGAACATCATGATGTAGAACGTCATCTTGAACGGCGGCATCGAAATCTTCGAGCGGTTCACCACCACGATATATACGGCGTACGTCAGGGAGGAAATCAGCACTAAAACGACACCCCACAGCGACATCTTCACTTCGCCGTCGCCCTGGTAGAGCAACAGTATGCCAATGACACTCAGCACGATGGAGAGAATCATCATCGCCGAGGCCCGCTCCTTGAAGAAGACCGCCATGATGACGGCCACCATCACCGGATAGGCGAACAGGATGGTGGAGGCCACCCCGGAGTCGAGATGCTTGAACGAGGTGTAGAGCGACAGCGCGGAGGCCGCAAACAGCACACCGAGCGACAGCAACACCTTGAACTCGAACCTGTTGATACGGAACGGCACCCGCTGAATCAGCAGGATGACCCCCAAAATGAGCACCGCGAAGGTGAATCTATAGAAAATCACGCTCGGCGGGTTGAAGCCCTCCTGGTACAAAAACAATGCCCCTAACGGGTTGGTCCCATACGCCACCGCCGCAATAATCCCAGCTATATATCCCTTTATTTTCGATTGTTCTTTCATCACATTCAACACACATTGCACATCATACATTATTCATTGCCCATTGTACATTGCCCATTATACATTGTACATTGTTAAGGTGCCATGTTGTAATATTCCTCCAACATGTCGTCCTCCATCTGCGCAAGCGAGGCATTGATGTAGTGCTTCAGCAAATACTTATCACTGTGCGTGTTGCAGATGCGGCGAAGGGCTTCGTTGACCTCCCGGACTGTGCCCACACACTCGAACGGCTTGATTTTGGAGAGACCCGACAGCTCGTCGAAGGTCTGCTCCAATGTCGGGTCGTCCAACAGGTCGTGGCCGAAAATCTCCTGGAGCTTGCCATCTTCAATGAACGGCGACAGGATGATGTAGGCAAAAAGGCACTTCGGGCAGTGGCCGCACCATTTGTCCTCCTTGCTGCCGACGTTGCAGCTCCGGAAAACAGGGAAATATTGCGGATAATGCGAAAACTTCTCGGCAATCTGCAGTTCGTTGAACGGGCGCAAGTGGCTGTAGTAGTGGTTGCAGTCGCCCATCCAGTCGCGCACGTAGTCCTGAAAGTCGGTCTCGAACTCCAACGATTTGGAATACTGATGGTTGATATTGGTGCCCGGCACCGTCGGCTCGTTCGCGCTCGACTCATTCGAGAGGGCGACATCGCGGATGCCGGTGACCGCACTGAGCAGTGGCGTGTAGAAGGCCAGCATCGCGGAGAACGGCGTATGCCCGTTAAGGAAACCTTGCGCGTTGAGTTCCAATAGCTTAGAGTCGATTTGGCGGTGCAACACCAGGATTTGGTCTTCCGTGTCGAAGCCTGCCACACGGGCGCAGTCCAGCGTCGCGCCACGAGGGTTGATGATGAACGGCACCACCTTGCGGTTCGGCCTCAACTCCTCCAGCGTCACCACGGAGTCCTTGCCGCCGCCAACGGGAACAATCACGGAGTCAACGTTTTCCGCTTTCGGATAGGACAACTCCTCTGCCGGTCGCGCCCCTTCGGGAAAGGCAAAGTCCATGAATCGCAGGTGGTCGGTCTCGATGCTGTTGCGGTACATGAACTCGCCAAGGCCGTACCAATAGAGTTTGCGCCACCACCACTGCTGGTCCTCGGAGAGCGAGAACGGCTTCACCAGGATGGTCGGGCTGCAGGTGCACTTCCAGTAGCTGATCAGCTCGATCATGCCGATGTGGAATACAATGCCTTCCAACTGCTTAAGGTCGAATGAGTTCCAGTCGGGCGTATGGATTCCGGCCGACAACCTCATCTTCGGGGAGAAATGGATCCCCTCCCCTATCGAAAAATGGAAAACGAGGCTCAAATCCCCGTTCTCGATGCCATATTGATACCCCTCATACGTGAAAACGGGGTATTTCTCTCTTAAATCGTCAAATTTCGCGTTCATAAGCTTTATTGTGCGACAAACAAGGTTTCTGTCCTGTAAAACGAAGCGGCAAAAGTACGATTTTTTCACATATCACCGCGCCCCCGAGCGCCGCCGTTTACGGCCGAAAATGCCTCCGCATATACTCCACCGTCTTATGAAGCGTTTCCATTTGGACGACTTGGTCGAGGTGCCCGGCGAAGTCGAGGCCGTAGCGGGCCTGCAACGCATTGAGCAACTCTCGAAGCTCGTCCTCTTGCTGCGTCTGGTCTTCCAAAAGATCGCGGATGACCATCTGTCCCTCTTCGCGGGCGGAGAGGTTGTGGAGGCTCACCCCGATGAGGCGTGCAGACTCCCAGCGCACCCCATCGAGCATCGCGGCGGCCTCACGATAGATGGTGACGGCCGACGAGGTGGCCAAAGGAATGGAACGCGAGCGACTGATACTCTGCATGTTGGAATAGGTCAATTTCAAGGTAACCCCTTTCCCGCGCAAATTGTAGCGGCTGGCGCGATGCTCCACACTGAGGGCCAGCAGGAGCAAGACATCTTTCAACAGATAATAATTGCCGACATCTTTCTGGAACGTCACCTCGCGCCCGACGGATTTGGCATCCTGCGGACGATAAGGCACCACCTTGCGGTCATCGATGCCGAAAGCAACCTGGGTGAGCCACTGGCCGTTCTTGCCGAGCAGGCGCACCACATCGTCGGTGCGTTGCCGGAGGTCGCGCACAGTGTGTATGCCAACCTCGTGCAACTTCTTGGCGGTCTGCTCCCCGACCGTGTAGAGCACGCCCACGTCACGGTCGATGATGAGGTTCACGAAGTCGTCGGCGGTGGGGATTTCGAAATAGCCGTCCGGCTTGTCCTCCTCGCTGGCCATCTTGGCGGCGGTCTTGCTGTAGGCCACGCCCACGGAGCAAGTAAGTCCGACCTCTTCCAAGGTGCGCTGCTTGATGAGATGCCCGATGCGGCGCGCCCCTTCCCAGTCACCGGCCTGCGCAGTGACATCGAGATACGCTTCATCGAGCGAAATCCGCTGCGAGACCGTGGCGTAGGTGTTCCAGATGGCGTTCAGCTGCTCCGAAACCGCCTTGTATTTGTTGAAGTCAGGATGCATGAAGATGCCCTGGGGACAGCGGCGGTAGGCCTCCTTGATGTTCATCGCCGAGCGCACGCCGAACTTCCGCGCCTCGTAGCTGCAGGTGGCCACCACCCCGCGCTCGCGCGGCAGGGCGCCGATGATGAGCGGCTTGCCTTTCAACGCCGGGTTGTCGCGAATCTCCACCGAAGCGTAAAACGCATCCATATCGACATGTATAATTATCTGATTCAGACTCTTACGGTTTTAAGATGAACAGCGCAAAGATACACTTTTTCAGACAACACAAATCTGACAATTTGCCAAAACTTTCCACAATCTCGCCAAACCCGACATAAACAAAATAGTACTATTTTTGCAGGTTAATTTCAAACTTAATCAAAACATTATGAAAAAACTGACCACTCTTATTGTCGCCCTGGCGATGACCCTGTCCGCTGTCGCGCAAAGCACTGTCGAAGTTGTCTATAACGGATCGACGGCAACGGTCAACGTGGCGAGCGACGTGGCCCCCTACCTGACCGTCACGCAGAGCGGTGCGCATGTCTCCATCGCGCAAAGCGACTCCCTCGCCACCGAAATCACCTACACACTGAGCGGGACATCGACCGACGGCGAGTTCTACATGTCGGGGTCTTACAAGGCCACCATCGAGCTCAACGGTCTCACGCTGACCAACACCACCCCGGTGTATAGCGGCGCCGCCATCCACATCCAGAACGGCAAGCGCATCAACGTGAAAGTGGTCGACGGAACTACCAACACCCTCGCTGATGCGGCTTCCGGCGAGCAGAAGGGCTGTCTCTACGTGAAGGGGCACGCCGAATTCAAGCAGCAGGGCACGCTCAACGTGGTGGGCAACGTGAAGCACGCCATCAAGGCCGGCGAGTACATCAGCTTGAAAAACGCCACCATCAACGTGACCTCCGCCGTGGGCGACGGCATCTCCTGCAACGAATATTTCCTCATGGAGAGCGGCACCGTCAACATCAGCGGCACCGCTGACGACGGCATCCAGTGCGACCTCGACGGCGACGTCTCGACGGGCGAGACCACCGACCACGAGGATGAAGACTCCGGCAACATGTACATCAGCGGCGGCACCATCAACATCACCTGCGCCGCTGCCGCCGCGAAGGGCATCAAATGCGCCGGCGACATGTTCATCTCCGGAGGCGACATCACCGTCACCACCACGGGCAAGGGCGCCTGGGATGAGGACGACTTGGAGACCAAGGCGGCCTGCGGCCTGAGCAGCGACCACAACCTGACCGTCAGCGGCGGCACGCTCAACCTGACCGCCACCGGCTCCGGCGGCAAGGGCATGAAGTGCGACAGCGTGATGACCATCCACGACGGCAACATTACCGTGGCGACCTCTGGAGGCCTCTACTACAACAACGGCACAACGGAGAACACCAACTACACCGGCAACACCGACCACGTCAGCAGCAGCTACTACTCATCGCCCAAGGGCATCAAGGCCGGGCTGAAGACCCAAGTCGGCAACAGCTACACCTACAGCGGCGGAATGGTGGTTGACGGCGGCTACATCAAGGTGACGACCACCGGCACCAACGCCGAAGGCATTGAATGCAAGAACACGCTGGACATCAACGGCGGCGAAGTCTTTATCAATTCCTACGACGACGGCATCAACGCCGGCCAGGACCTGACCATCACCGGAGGCTATGTCTATGCGCACGCCACCAACAACGACGGCCTCGACGCCAACGGCAACTGCTACCTCAACGGCGGCCTGGTCTATGCCATCGGCTCCCGTTCGCCGGAGTTGGCCATCGACGCCAACAGCGAGGGCGGGAAGAAGGTTTATGTCAACGGCGGTGTCGTCATTGCCGTGGGCGGAATCGAGAACGGCAGCAGCATCAACCAGCCCTACATACAGTCTTCCTCTGTCAGTGGAAACAGCTGGTACACTGTAACCTACGGTGACAACGCCGTGGCATTCTACACGCCCTCCATCAGCACCGGCGGCGGTCCTGGAGGCGGTGGCCCCGGCGGTGGCGGCCCTGGTGGCGGCCCTGGTGGCGGCCCTGGCGGCACCAACAGTGGTTCCACGTTCATCTCCGCCCCCTCAACACCGTCCATCGCCAATGGCAACACCATCAGCGGCGGCACACCTCATTTTGAGGCGAACTGCTACGTCAGCGGCAGCGACGTGGTCGATGGCATCGAAGAATTCGACGTGGAGAGCATCATGGTCAAGGTCCAAAACGGCAACATCGTAGTGGAAGGCTGCGACGGCTGCAACGTGAGCGTGTTCAACATGGAAGGCCGCCGAGTAGGCGACAGAGGCCTCGCCACGGGCATCTATCTCGTCAAAGTCGGCGACCATCCCGCGAAGAAGGTCTTCGTCACGAGATAACGGCACTGCCTTCAAAAAAACATATCGGATCGAGTCCTCTTGGGAAAGTCTAAGGCGTCTTTTCCAAGAGGACTCTTTTTTTTGTCCCCGCACAGGCAGTTTTCGACACATAACGGCACAAAAATAGCGACTGACAATCAACATATTACATACAAAAACAACACTTTTTTTCAACAGAAAGAACAATTCATGGTAAAAAGATTATTTTTGCAGTCGGAAATTTTCAGACAATATGAGTGAAACCGTCACCTTTTTTGACAAAACTTTTGTGAAATATATCCTCTCCGACCAAATCGATGCGGAAATCACCCGTATGGCTGCGGAAATCTCCCAGGAATACCGTGACGACGATCCCATTTTCCTCATCACCCTGAACGGAGCCGTCTTTTTCGCCACCGAGCTGCTGAAACAGATAGACATCCGCTGCCGGATCACCTGCGTGAAAGTATCCTCCTACAGCGGGACCGAGTCAACCGGCAGCATCAACAGCCTCATCGGCCTCAACGAGGACGTTCGCGGGAAACGGATCCTCATCCTCGAGGACATCGTCGATACCGGCCACACCTACATCCACCTGCACGACATGCTGACCAAGGCCGGCGCGAAAGACGTGCGCATCGCCACCATGACCATGAAGCCCGACGCCTACAAAGCGGACCTCCCCGTCCACTACGTCGGCCTCCGCATCCCCGACAAGTTCGTCATCGGCCACGGCCTCGACTACGACGGCTACGGCCGCAACCTCAATGACATTTACCAACTTAGACAATGACTAATGACTATAACTATGACTAATAACTATAACTAATAACTATAACAATAACTATAACAATAACTAATAACTAACCCACTAAACCACTAAACTTCTAAACCACTAAACTTCTAAACCACTAAACTTCTAAACTTCTAAACTTCTAAACTTCTAAACCACTAAACTTCTAAACCACTAAACTTCTAAACCACTAATCCACTAAACCACTAATCCACTAACCCACTAACCCATTATGATAAACATCGTCATGTTCGGTGCGCCCGGCAGCGGGAAAGGCACCCAGGCCAAGCAGATGGCCGAAAAATTCAACCTTGAGCACGTCTCCACCGGCGACCTGTTCCGTTACGAGATCTCCCACAAGACCCCGCTGGGGCTCAAGGCGCAGGAGATCATCAACCGCGGCGACCTCTGTCCCGACGACATCACCCTCGGCATGTTGCGCAACCACATCGAGAAGCACGCCGACAGCAAAGGCTTCATCTTCGACGGCGTGCCCCGCACCATCAAGCAGGCGGAGATGCTCGACGACACGACGTTCTTCCCCTCCCTTGACATCACCAAGGTGATCTACCTGAAAGTGGAGATGGACGAGGTGCAGCGCCGCATCCTCAAGCGCGCGGAAATCGAGCAGCGCGCCGACGACACCCCCGCCACCGTCAAGGCCCGCGTGGAAAACTTCTTCGCCCAGACCATGCCGTTGGTGGACTATTACCGCGAACAAGGCAAATTAGTGGAAATCAACGGAATGCAGGACATCGAGCATGTCTTCGCCGACATCTGCAAAGTGGTGGAGGCGTTGTGACGGCCCTGAAGAATGCAGCCCGTTCCATATTCAATTTTTATATACTTTTGCGGCATTTTAAATTCACCAAATAAGAGGCAATGAAAACCAAGTACATCGACCTGATTTCGCAGACGTATGAATTCCCGCAGGAGGAGTTCCGTGTGGAGGACAACAACCTGTTTTTCAACGAAGTGCCGTTGATGGACATCATCAAGCAGTATGGCACGCCGCTGAAAATCACCTATTTGCCGAAGATTTCGGCGAACATCCAGAAGGCCAAGCGCTGGTTCAACGTGGCCATCGCGAAGTCCGACTACAAGGGCGCCTACCACTACTGCTACTGCACCAAGAGCAACCATTTCGAGTTCGTGATGTCGGAGGTGCTGAAGAACGATGTGCACATCGAGACCTCCTCCGCGTTCGACATCAACCTGATCCAGACGCTGCATGAGCAGGGCCTCTTCGACAAGGAGAATTACATTATATGCAACGGCTTCAAGCGGCAGATTTACATCGACAACATCGTAGAGTTGCTGGAGCAGGGCTACGTGAACACCATCCCGGTGTTCGACAGCAAGAAGGAGTTCGACCAGTTGGAGCGGAAACTCAAGACGAAGTGCAAGGTCGGCATCCGCATCGCCTCCGAGGAGGAGCCGCGCTTCGAGTTCTACACTTCGCGCCTCGGCATCCGCTACAACGACGTGATCCCCTTCTACCGCGACAAAATCAAGAACAACCCCAACTGCGAGCTCAAGATGCTGCATTTCTTCATCAACACAGGCATCCAAGACACGGCCTACTACTGGAACGAGCTCACCAAGTGCGTGAACCTCTACTGCGACCTCAAGAAAATCTGCCCCGAGCTCGACTCGCTGAACATCGGCGGCGGATTCCCCATCAAGAACTCGCTCTCCTTCGACTACGACTACGAGTACATGGCCGAGGAAATCATCGCCCAGATCAAGGTCATCTGCGACCGCGAAGGCGTGAAGGAACCCGACATTTTCACTGAGTTCGGATCGTTCACCGTGGGCGAGGCCAGCGCCGCGCTCTTCTCCGTGCTTCAACAGAAACGCCAGAACGACAGGGAGTTGTGGAACATGATCGACAGTTCCTTCATGACCACCCTGCCCGACACATGGGCCATCAACCAGCAGTTCATCATCCTGGCCATCAACAACTGGGACAAGGCCTACGAGCGCGTCTTCCTCGGCGGCCTCACCTGCGACAGCCACGACTACTACAACTCCGAGTCGCACCTCAACGCCGTCTTCCTCCCCCACATCGACTCAGCCAACTACCCCGAAAGCGACAGTCCGGAGGACATCCAGTACATCGGACTGTTCAACACCGGCGCCTACCAGGACGCCCTCGGCGGCTACGGCGGAATACAGCATTGCATGACCCCCGCGCCGAAACACATCATCATCTACCGCGACGAGGAAGGCGAAATCTGCACCAAACTCTTCGCTAAAGAGCAGAGTTACAAGTCGATGCTGAAAATTTTAGGATATTAGCGCACCGAATCGAAAAAATTGTATTTTTGCAGCGGGTAAGTCTTATACGATCTGCTCCCTTATAACTCCCCCAGGACAGGAATGTAGCAAGGGCATTAAGGTTGTAGCGATGCGATATAAGTAGCTTACCCTTCTTTTTTTTGTGAACTTAGAGCTTAGAGCTTAGAACCTTGAACCTTGAACTTTGAAAACCTGAAACCTGAAACCTGAAACTTGAAACTATGCTATTGAAGATATATCCTGAGAATCCGAACCCGAAAGCCGTGAACACCGTGGTGGAATGTCTGCAGGACGGCGGCACCGTCATTTATCCGACCGACACGATCTACGGCATTGGCTGCGACATCTTCAAGCCGAAGAGCGTCGAGCGCATCACGGAGATTTTGGGAGAGCGTAAGAAAAAGAACGCCATGACCTTCATCTGTCATGACCTGAGCAACCTCGCGGATTACACCAAACCTTTGGACAACAGCGTGTTCAAAACGATGAAACGGGTGCTCCCCGGGCCGTTCACCTTCATCCTCGAAGCGAACAACAGCGTGCCGAAGCTCCTGCAGAGCAACAAGAAGACCGTCGGCATACGCATCCCCGACAACAACATCATCCGCGAGATCGTGCGCCAGCTCGGCCATCCCATCCTCTCCACCTCCGTGAAGGACGACGACGAGGTGATCGAATACACCACCGACCCCGAGCTCATCTACGAACGCTACGGCGACCAGGTTGACATCGTCATCGACGGCGGCTACGGCGACAACATCCCCTCCACGGTCGTGGACTGCACCGGCGGCGCCTTGGAAATCATCCGCGAAGGGAAAGGCGATGTGTCGTTGCTTTAGCTGTTGGCTATTGGCTGTTGGCTGTTGGCTATTGGCTGTTGGACGTTGGCTGTTAGCTGTTGGCTGTTGGCTATTGGATGTTAGCTATTGGATGTTAGCTATTGGCTGTTGGCTGTTAGCTGTTAGCTGTTGGCTGTTGGCTGTTAGCTGTTAGCTGTTGGCTGTTGGCTGTTAGCTGTTAGCTGTTGGCTGGCCAAGGCGATCCGCAGTCTCTCTATTTTAAGGCAACCAAGAATTCTTTTGCTTTGAACTATAACTAACTATAAACCACTAAACTACTAAACCACTAAACTACTAAACCACTAAACTACTAAACCACTAAACTACTAAACCACTAAACTACTAAACCACTAAACCACTAACCCACTAAACTACTAAACTACTAAACTACTAAACTACTAAACTACTAATCCACTAAACTACTAAACCACTAAACTACTAAACTACTAATCCACTAAACTACTAATCCACCAACCCCACATGACCACCATCTGCGCCATATCGACCCCGCCCGGAATGGGTGCCACAGCCATGATCCGAATCTCCGGACCGGATGCATTCAGCATTGCCGGATCGATTTTCCAAACACCATCCGACATTGCCGGATTACAGCCGAACCGGGCGAAATTCGTCTCCATTGTGGACAATTCCGAGGACAAACAGACGCTGCTGGACCAGGCAGTGGTGACCAAGTTCGCGGCTCCGCATTCGTTCACCGGGGAGGACGTGGTGGAAATCAGCTGCCATGGGTCAGTCTTCATTCAGCAGCGAATCATCGAATTATTGATTGCCAACGGATGCCGAATGGCCGCGCCGGGCGAGTTCACGCAGCGCGCCTTCCTCAACGGGAAACTGGATCTTCCGCAGGCGGAAGCCATCGCGGACTTGATCGAGGCACAGTCGGAAAGTGCCCACCAACTCGCCATGCGACAGCTGCGGGGCGAACTTTCCGGCAAGATGGCCGTCCTGCGCGACGAACTCCTGCAGATGGCGTCGTTGATAGAGCTGGAACTCGACTTCAGCGAGGAGGAGGTGGAATTCGCCGACCGCACCGCCCTGCTCGACCTGCTTTCAAACATCAAGGCCGAGGTGCACCGGCTCCTACAAAGCTACCGGTGGGGCACGATGCTGAAAAACGGTATCCCCGTGGCCATCGCAGGTGAGCCGAACGTCGGGAAATCCACCCTTCTGAACGCACTGCTCCAGCGCGAGCGGGCCATTGTCTCCGATATCCCCGGCACTACCCGCGACACCATCGAAGACTCGTTCACCCTCAACGGCACGCTCTTCCGCTTCATCGACACCGCAGGCATCCGAGAATCTGACGACACGGTCGAGCGGCTCGGCATCGAACGCACCTTCAACGCCATCCGCCAGGCTGCCATCGTCCTGTGGGTCGTCGATGCCCAGAAATCAGACAAAGAAATAGAGGCGGAGCTGGCAAACGTGCCGCAAGCTGTCAACTCGGACGTGACAAAAATCATCCTCATCGGCAACAAGTCCGACCTTCTCCCCCACCCTTCCGAGCGAAACAAACAGCTCATCCCCATCTCCGCCAAACAGGGCGAGAACCTCGATGCAGTGCTTCGCGAAATCGACTCGTTCGTCCGCGAGAACCGCGTCCAAGATGCCGTCCTGCTGACCAGCGCACGCCATCAGTCGCTGCTGGCCGGCATTCTCAGCGCGACGGAAAGGGCCGAGGAGGGACTGCGGAACCTGGTTCCCACTGACCTCGTGGCCGAGGACATCCGCATGGCGCTCCACGACTTGGGTGAGCTCACCGGCACCATCTCCACAGACGACATCCTGAACAACATCTTCGGGAAATTCTGCATCGGGAAGTAGCCTTCCGACAACAGCAACTCATCCCCGGCGCACAGCCTTCCAACGTGACATCACCTCCAAACTTCAAAGAATATGAAAAAAATCAGCCTTCTTTTCGCCATTCTGATGGGCATAACAACGGTGTCCGGCCAAGACAGTCTCACGCTAACTTTTTCAACCCACACCACCGACGGCAGTTACCTGCGGCCCGACAGCATCACCATCGAAAACCTCACCCGCAACTGGAGCGAGACACTCCTCTATCCCGACACGACCTACACCTTCTTGCTGCACACAGGAGTTCTCAACCACCTCGACAACAAGCAGTTGCAAATCACTCCAAATCCGTTTGACGGTTCCACAAAGCTATGCATACCGTCCACGAGGGAAGAAAATGCACTGTTGCGGCTCACCGACATCACCGGACGCGTCTATGCCGAGTGCCACTGTCGGCTACAGGAGGGCGGCAACCTCTTCAGCGTATCGCTCTCCCTCCCGCAAACCTACATCCTCAACGTAGAAACGCCTTCGGGAAAACGCAGCGCAAAGCTGACAAACACTGGACATGCCGGTGCCAACAGCATCCGACACGAGGGCGTAACCGGGAAAAGCCATCCCGAAATGACCCTGAAAAGCATTTCCACTCACGAGTTCGAGCTGGGAGACAAGATGAGGTACCGCTGCTACACACCGACAAGAGTCAGTTCCACGCTCACGAAGAGCCTATTCGTCAGCGAGCAAATCGACCTCGTTTTCGACACCCACGGGATCCCATGCATCGACCAGCCGACATTTCGCGACTACGACGGGAACCTTTACAACACCGTGCAAATCGGCGGCCAATGCTGGATGAAAGAGAACCTTCGCACCTCGCACTTCCCCGATGGAACCGAAATCCCTGTCGGCGGAAGCGTTTCGCTGGGCGACACCGTACCCTACTACTGCGACTTCCTTGAATACTACAACATCGTAATCCCTTGGGAAGAGCGGGGCAACTTCTACAATTGGTATGCGGCCTTGAATGTATGTCCCAACGGCTGGCATCTGCCAAGCGACTCTGAATGGACAGTTTTCACGGACTTTTTGAGTTCCCAGCCTGAATACGTTTGCGAGAACGCCTTCCACAATAACACATACATCGCCAAATCCCTCTCCTCCACCTCATGGTGGAACGGTGACGCCGTCGGTTGCGATACAGGCAGCGAGCAAAGCACCAACAACGCCACCGGCTTCAGTGCCATTCCCGCCGGCTTTTGTTTCGGAAGCGTCTCGTTCGGGCAAGAGGGCGAGGATGCACATTTCTGGACATCCACGGATACCAACGACAGCAATGCCCTGGAACGAATCATTCAATACGACGCAGCATACCTGTTCCGCCCCGCGTTTTCGAAGAACTTCGGCCGCTCCGTCCGCTGCCTACGAGATTAAGCAATTTACGCCTTCCGACGTTCCGCCACAATCTCCTCCTGCTTGGCAGCGGGCATCTTCATATATTGGTAGAACTCCATGGAGTAGTTGGCGCGGCCGCTGGTGACGTTGCGCAGTGCCGTGGCGTAGCCGAACATCTCCATCAACGGGATGAAGCCGTCGAGTTTTTGCGAGCCCTTGCGGAAACGGCGCATGTTCTCGATGCGGCCGCGACGCTTGGTGATATCGCGCGTGATGTTGCCGATGTACTCATCGGGGGTGTTCACCTCCACCTTCATCACCGGCTCCAAAAGCACAGGGGCCATCTTATTGTAGGCTGTCTTAAAGCATTGTGCGGCACAGAGTTGGAAGGCCATGTCGCTGGAATCCACCGGATGGTAGTTGCCATCGACGAGCACGCAGCGCACATCCACCACGGGGTAACCCGCCAACGGACTCTTCTCCATGGCCGCACGAAGTCCCTTCTCGATGGAGGGGATGTACTCCTTCGGCACCACGCCACCCTTGGAGACGTCCACGAACTCGAAGCCCTTGCCCGGGTTCGGCTCGAAGCGGATGACCGTGTGGGCGAACTGGCCGTGGCCGCCGGTCTGCTTCACGTGCTTGTAGTTGCTCTCGAACGGCTGCGTGATGGTTTCGCGGAAGGAGACGCTCGGCGCACCTACTTCGATGGGCACCTTGAACTCGTCCTTCAGGCGATCGACGATGATTTCCAAATGCAGCTCGCCCATACCGGCGATAATGGTCTCCTCGGTCTCGTCGTCGTAGTGCGCGTGGAAGGAGGGGTCTTCGTTGCTGAGCTTGGCCAGCGCCTCGCCGAGCTTGTCGCGGTTCTTCGTGTCGGTGGGGGTCACCTTCATCTCGATGACGGCCGGCGGCACATTGATGGACTCCAGCACGATGGGCTGGCTCTCGTCGCAGAGCGTGTCGCCCGTTCGCGTGTATTTCATGCCCACCAAGGCGATGATCTCGCCGGCGCCTGCCTCAGAAATCTCTTCGCGCTCCTTGGCCTTGATGCGGAAAATGCGGCCCACGCGCTCGTTCTTGTCCTTGTTGGTGTTGTAAAGGCTCATGCCGCTGACCAGTTTGCCGCTGAAGATGCGGATGAAGGTCTGCTGCCCCACGTAAGGGTCGTTGATGAGCTTGAAAGCAAGTGCGGAGAAGGGGTCGTTGTTCGAGGGGTTGCGCGTGACCGTTTTTTCAGGGTCGTAGGGGTCGTGTGCCACCACCGCGCCGATGTCCGTGGGTGACGGCAGATAGTCGATCACGGCATCCAAAAGCGGTTGGATACCTTTATTCTTATAGGCAGCACCACACAGCACCGGGGTAACCAGCAGCTTGATGGTTGTCTCGCGCAGTGCCTTACGGATTTGCTCCTCACCGATTTCCTGCTCCTCCAAATAGGCGTTGGCAATGTCGTCGTCGAAGTCGGCGAGTTTCTCAATGAGATTCTTGCGGGCCTCGGATGCTGCGGCGGCGAATTCGGCGGGAATCTCGTTCTCGAAGACCTCCTTCTCGGAGAAGGTCAGCGCCTTCATCTTCACCAAGTCAATGCAGCCGGAGAAATCGCTCTCGGCCCCCATGGGGATTTGGATAGGCACGGCGTTGGTGCCGAGGTACTTCTCCATCTGGGCCACCACCTCCGAAAAATCGGCACCGGTGCGGTCCATCTTGTTGACGAAGGCGATGCGGGGCACACGGTACTTGTCGGCCTGGTTCCACACGGTCTCGCTCTGGGGTTCCACGCCGCCCACGGCGCAGAAGACCGCCACCATGCCGTCGATGACGCGCAGGGAACGCTCCACCTCGATGGTGAAATCCACGTGGCCGGGGGTGTCTATCAGGTTGATCTGGTGGCCTTTCCACTCAGCGGTGATGGAGGCGGAGGCAATAGTGATGCCCCGTTCCTGCTCCTGCTTCATGAAGTCCATCGTGGCCTGACCGTCGTGGGTCTCGCCAATCTTGCGGTTCACGCCGGTGAAGTACAGAATACGCTCCGAACAGGTGGTTTTTCCGGCGTCAATGTGCGCCGCGATGCCGATATTTCTCAGCTTTGAAATGCTTTTTGCCATACAACTATTTGATAATCAATAATTTATTATTTCTATATTGGGTCGGCAAAGATACGATTTTTTTTCACACGTCCAATCGCTCAAAGGGAATGCCGCAGGGCTTACTCAGCAACTTTTTTTCCGAGGAGCAGGTGTCAAGGTTCAAAGTTCAAGGTTCAAAGTTCAAAAGCCTAAACATACTAAACATACTAAACATACTATTTCCAACCATGGCAAGAAAGAACTTCCCATAAGGCTTCAAATGCAGCAAAAAAATAATATTATTCTTTTTAGAGAGAATCCACATCGACAAATAGAGGATTTCAAAGCTGAAAGAGCGTTCAAAAAAGTCCAAAGAACAGAACGAAAAACAGTCTATAAGACTATGAATCAAGTATTTCTATACTGTTTATAAATTGTTGATAACTTTTCCGAAATATTTGTTCAAACATAGGAATACAATGTTATTTTTGCACCCTAAAAGAACGGTTCTGAAAAACCGATCAAAAAAATGGTTTTCGAGTCCTTCAAAACAGGTCGAGAAATCATTGGAAGCAACATCGCCACATGCGGGGGTACCGTGTCGTGGAATTTCTGCCCAAGCGCGCAACGCGCGTCCAAGCGAAAGTAACGGCATAGACCTGGGGTATCACCCGCAGTGGTGATTTTTTTTCGTACAAAATTTCCCGTAACTTTACCGCTTTCGCATCCTCTCGGGATGAATTGCGCGTCCTTCGGCACGATTCTACCCAGAATGACCTCGAAAAAGAGTCGGTTCGTAGTGCCCTATGGTTTCCGAACACTGGATTTCGTGGGCTGTCTCTCCGAAACAAACTGATTTTCAGCAGACAGAAAACAAATTCACAAATATGTTTTTTTCTTAGCATCCCGTATTGGAAAAAATGTATTTTCGCGGCGAAATATCGTCAAAAAAAACTGCATTTTTATCAAAGACAGTATAATTTTAATTCATCTCATTATTAATCAAAACATTCTAAAATGAAGAAATTATTATTGATTGGTGTCATGAGTCTGCTGGTCTTGGCCGGTTTCGTGCCGAGGGCGCAGGCGCAGACGGTCTGGGACGGTACCGCGGACATTTCGTGGTACGACGCGACCCAGACATCGTTCGACATTTCCACGCCGGAGCAGCTCGCGGGTGTGGCGCAGTTGGTGAACAGCGGCACCTCCTTCCAAGGGGTTGCGCTGAACCTGACGGCCGACATCTGGCTGAACAGCACCGGCGACTCCACCAACAACTGGACGCCCATCGGCGGCGGCTCCCCGACCGGCGAGAGCCCTTCGAACGGGTATGCGTTCAAGGGCAACTTCAACGGCCACGGCCACAGCATCTATAACCTCTACTGCGACAAGGGCAGCACGTTCCACGCGGGCCTGTTCTGCGCTTTGGAGAACCCCTGCACCATCGACTCGCTCGTCATGGTGAACCCCGTGCTGAAGTCACGGGGCATGATGGGCTGCATCGCCGGCTTCCCGCGCGGAAGCAACTCGGTGTATGTCCGTCACTGTCTGGTCATCAACGCCCGCATTGTGGGCGAGAATACCAGCGGCAGCAACAACATCGGCGGCATCTTTGGTGCCACCTACCCGAACAGCGGCAGCACCTACATCGAGAACTGCGGCGTGACGGGATCCATCACGGGTCACTATCCCGGAGGCATCGCGGGCAATGCCGAACGTTCCTATATTACCAACGCCTATTTTGCCGGCGACCTCTTCGCCTACAGCACGAACTTTGGCGGCATGACCGCGCACGGCGGCGACCGCACCAACTGCTACTCCTACGCCAACATCCTGAGTTCCACGTCCCAGTCGTCCGCCTCTTCGCACGGCACGTCTGTATCGCAGGCCGAAATGCAGTCTCCCAACATGATTGCCCTGTTGGGCAGTGCCTTCACCATGGACTTCGGCATCAACAACGGCTATCCCGTCATGTCCTACATGCCCGGCGTGAACCCCGCAGTGGCCGAGATCTGCAACGGCGAGAGCGTCACCCTCACCGCGCACGGCCTGGATTCCTACCAGTGGAACACGGGGGCGAACACCGAGAGTATCACGGTGACGCCCTCCACCACGACCACCTACACCGTGACGGGCCTGTATAACGGCACCTCCGCCACGCTCTCCTCCACCATCACTGTCTATCCGCAGGCCTTCGTCACCGCCGCCATCATGGCGGGCAGCGACGGGCTGGTGCACGGCACAGTGACCCCCGACACCTCCTACGTGGCCTGCATGGGCTCCGACAACGTGACCATCACAGTGACCCCCGACGCGGGCTACCGCATCGAGTCGGTGACGCTGAACGGCGACGAGGTCTATGGCGACGTGTTCGGACCGGGCGAGCAGACGCTCACCATCAACCCGAACGGTACTCTCGGCGAGGTGAAGATCTACCTGTCGAAGTGCGCCATCGTGACCCTGCCCTTCACCGAAGACTTCGAGGCCTACGCCTCCTCGCAGGTGCCGGAGTGCTACACGCGGATTTCCAGCACTACCTATCCGTATGTCTATAGCTATAGCAGCTATGCCCATTCCGGCAGCAAATGTATCTATACCTATTTGTCCAGCACCTCGAACCAATACATGCTGGTGCTGCCCAAAATGTTCGACATGAACACCTACCCGATGGAAAACCTGATGGTCAACTTCTGGGCGAGAACAAGCAATGTGAATAACAGCGTGACCGTGGGCGTGATGAGCGACCCGACGGATGCCGGCACGTTCACCCCGCTCCAGACCTTCACCTTCGCGGCCACGAACACCTACTATGAGAATACCGCCTATTTCGGAAGCGCCGCTGCGGGCAAACCGTACATCGCCTTCAAATACAACTGCGGATCGTCCTATACATATATTTATATGGACGACATCACGGTGGATGTGGCACCTACCTGCTCCCCCATCATCAACCTCACCGTTGACCACATCTACAGCACGAACGCCTCCCTGCACTGGCAGCCCAACACGGTCGGCGAGACCGTGGAGTACGTCATCACCGTGACCGACGCTTCCGGAGCCAGCTACACCGAGACCACCACGGAGACCGACTACATTCTGGGCAACTTGAGCGAGCAGACGGCTTACACGGTGTCTGTGCAGCCCGACTGCGGCGGCGACTTCGGCGCGCCGGTGACCGTCAGCTTCACCACGCCGTGCGCGGCGCCGGTCGAGGCCGTCAACAATAGCTACCCGACCTCCACCTACAGCACCGAAGGCAATCACTTCCCGATGTCCAACCATTACCTCAACTCCTTCACCGAGCAGATTTACCTGCCCGGCGACTTCAACAACGTCTCCGGCGAGTTCAGCGGCATGTCGTTCCAGTACAACGACGGTCAGGTGATCACCCGCACGTTGGACATTTATATGGCGCACACCGCCGACAACGAGTTCGTGCAGAACGTTTGGGCCACTCCGTTAGACAGCTACGTGCACGTCTATTCCGGCCCTGTCACGTTCAGCACTGCCGGCACAGACCGCTGGGTCGATATCGCCTTCGACACCAACTTCTACTATAACGGTTCCGACAACTTGCTGTTGATCGTCAACGACATCACAGGCAGCGAGGTGAACAACAGCAACCCCAAGTTCTACACCGTCAACACGAACGCAAACCGTTCGCAGTGCGAATACAGTCACGACACCGGCTTGGGCTGGGGCATCAACAACATGCCTTCCACGGGCCGTCTGCACACGCAAGTTGACAACATCCGCCTGACCGCCTGCGACCCGGTCTCCTGCATGGCCCCGAACACCCTTTCCGTGGGCGCCACGGATGCCTATTCCGCCGAGATCAGCTGGTACAACCCCAATGTCTCGCAGAGCGTCGAGGTGGAGTACAAGGCCAGCACCGATGCGGACTGGACCAGCACGGGCACCGCTTCCGGCACCTCCTACCTGCTTGCCGGCTTGGACGCCAACACGCAGTACCAGGTGCGCGTCCGCTCGATTTGCGGTTCGAACGACTACAGCGAATGGTCTGAGGCCGTGGCTTTCCGCACCGAATGCGAGGCCATCGTGACGCTGCCTTACAGCCAGAACTTCGACACTGACACCTACGGCTCCGGCACCGAAGCCTACATCTACTGCTGGGACCGCTACACCACCGATCCTTCCAAGCCCGTCCAGATGTACACGACCAGCGCGGCGCACACCACGCCCAACGCCCTCCGGTTCTATGACGGCGTCAACGTCACCAACATCGCCATCATGCCGAAGGTTGACGAAAGCATCAGCCTGAACGAGCTGCAGGTCTCCTTCTGGGTGCGCAGCACTTCCGAATCCGCCCCGGTCGTCCTCGAATTGGGCGTGATGACCGACAAGAGCGATCCCTCCACGTTCGAGACCTTGGACACAATCCCGGCTCCTTATCTGCCGAACAATGAATACACCCTTGTGGAATACTCTTTGGCAGACTACACGGGCTACGGCCAGTACATCGCCTTCCGCGCCAGCAACGGCAACGGCGGCAACAACCTCCGTTTGGACGACGTGTCCCTGGACTACATCCCCCAATGCCAGCACCCGGTGAACCTCACCGTTTCCAACATCACTTCCGAGACCGTGGATCTCACCTGGTCTGAGGTGGGCACGGCCAGTGCCTGGTACGTTGAGTACGGCCTTGCCGGCTTCACTCCGGGCGAAGGTACCGTGGAGAACGCCTACGACACGGCCTACACGCTCTCCGGTCTGAACCCGAACACTCAGTACGACGTCTATGTGTGGTCTGACTGCAGCGGTTTGGAGAGCACCTCCATCAGCACCGGCTTCCGCACCGACTGCGGCCCGATCGTGGCACTGCCTTATACCGAGGATTTCGAGACGGGGATTTATACTACCTCTCAAGACAACTATATCCTCTGTTGGAACCGATACGCATCGGATCCGGCTCACTATGTCTATGTGCCGAGCAACACATACGCCCATGGCGGAACGCACTTCCTGGACTTCCATTGGACTTCCAACTGTTACAACATCGCCATCGCCCCTGCACTTGACCAGAGCTTTGACGTGAGCCAGCTAATGGTGAACTTCTGGGCTTGCCGCACGGGTTCCTCCGGCATGTTGGAGGTGGGTGTGATGACCGACAACGAGGCGGATTCCACCTTCGTGCCGATCGACACCATCGACCTCACGGCCATGAGCACCTACACCTACGCCGAACAGTTTGTCAAGTTCAACAATTACACGGGCGACGGCAAGTACATTGCCTTCCGCGTCTCCAACGCCTCTTCCTGCGGCTTCTACATCGACGATGTGACCATCGACTACGCACCCGCCTGCTCGCCGGTCAACAATCTGGCCGTATCCGAAGTCACCGGCACCACGGCGCAAGTCAGCTGGACGCCCGGCTACTTCGGCACGGTGGCGAGCTACACCCTCGAATATTCCGAGGCCGACATGGAGAACTGGACCACCATCGACAACATCGCCGAGGCCTCCTATCTGCTGAGCGGCCTGAGCTTCTCCACGAACTACGACCTGCGCGTGAAGCCGAACTGCGACGACCTCAGCATGGGCGACTGGACCACCATCTCCTTCCACACCCAATGCCTCACGGGCGGTGATGCGACCATCGGCGACGGCACCACGGCCTACAACAACCTGCCTTCCAACAGCTATTACAACTACTCCTATACGCAGCAGCTCTTCCTCGCTTCCGAAATTGGCGGTCCGAGAGAGATGGAGTCTGTGACCTTCGACATGACGGCCCACGTTACAGACCGCAATTACAGCATCTACCTGATGCACACCTCCGCCACCTCCGGCGCCGACTGGATCGACGCTTCGGGTGCGCAGCTGGTCTATAGCGGCACGCAGGCCACGCACGTAGGCCCGAACACCTTCCTGTTCACCGCCCCGTTCTCCTACAACGGCTCCGACAACCTGTTGCTGGTCGTGGTGGACATGACGGGATCCTACACGAGCGGCAACACCTGGAAGACGCACACGGCCCCGTTCACGGCCTCCCGCTACGTCTATCAGGACGGCAGCGCCTACAGCATCTCCTCCACGCCTTCCAGCGGAACCAGCACTTCTTCCCGCAACAACGTCGTCTTCGGCGCGGAGTGCGGCACCTCCACCTGCGCCTCCCCGGTCGTCACCGTCAGCAACATCACCAGCGACGGCGCGACTGTGACCTGGGTGGCCGGCTACCAAGAGTCCGCCTGGGAGATGGAATACAGACCTTTGTCCGACACCAACTGGGTGAGCATGGGCACGGTGACCTCCATGGCTGAGGTGATCACGGGCCTGAACCCGAACACCGCCTACAAGGTGCGCCTGCGCTCTGTCTGCGACGGCGGCGAGTACAGCACCTGGACGGAAGTCGGCTTCACCACCGCTTGCGGCGCAATCTCCGCTCCGTGGTTCGAGGATTTCGAAGGCTACACCAGCTCCCAATTAGTGTGCTGGGAGACGCCTGTCACCTACACCAGCGGCAGCAGTGTCTTCCCCTTGGTCTATCGCAACTACGGTGAGGCAGCCCATTCCGGCGGCAACACCATCGAGTTCAAGGGCACGGACAACCTGTTGGTTCTGCCTGAGTTCACCAACGACATCCACACCTTGCGTATGTCTTTCTGGGCCACCCACTACGGTTCCGGCACCAGCGCCCAAGTCGGTGTAATCACCGACTTGAATAACCCGACCTCCTTTGTGTTGCTGGGCGATGCCGGCACTCCCGGTTCGCGCGGCGGCAACGGCGGCGGTAACGGCAACTACATGGGACCGTTCGACTTCAACGGCATACAAGCCGCTTCCGGCCGCATCGCCATCCGCTTCACGGGTTCGGGCTCCAGCGCCGGTTGGAACCTCGACGACTTCACCGTGGAGCTGATCCCGAACTGTCCTTCCCCGGTGAAGACCAGCGTGACGGTGACCAACATCACCAGCAACGAAGCGGATGTCACCTGGGTGGACAACGACCCGACGCACAACTCCTGGACGGTGTTCTACAAGGCTGCCAACGATGCCAACTGGCTGTCTGCCACGTCCAACCAGACCACCACGACCATCACCGGCCTGAGCAGCGAAACGCAGTACGAGGTGTATGTCATCACCAACTGCAGCGTTTCCGACAGTGTGGCCGACGCCACGCAAACGGTGAGCTTCACCACTTTGGTCTCCTGCCCGGCTCCGGCCTCCATCACCTTCTCGAATGTCACCACGGACGCGGCTGACGTCAGCTGGGTGTCCCTCGGCAGCGCTTCGGAATGGGAGCTGGAATACGGTCTGCACGGCTTCGCACAGGGCAGCGGCACGATGGTGAATGCCTTGACCTCCCAAGTCTATACGATTCAGAACCTCAGCCCGAGCACGCAGTATGACGTGTATGTACGCTCCCTCTGCGGTGTCGGCGACGAGAGCGCCTGGACGGGCCCGGTGAGCTTCAACACCGCCTGCGGTCCGATTTCCGTGGCCACCACGCCGTGGAGCACGGGCTTCGAGGGCACCGACGACCAGATCCTCAACTGCTGGGTCTCCGCCGCCACGGGCTACCGCAACGGCCACACCTACCCGCACATCGAGCCCACGTCCTTCATCGCGCACACGGGCTCCAGCGCCTTGGAAGTCGCTTTCGGCAGCATCGTGACCGCCCTTCCGCTCTTCGTGGAGGACATCGACCTGCTGCAAGTCTCCTTCTGGGCCTACAACAACCACTGGAGCGTGCAGAACGCCGTCCTGGAGCTGGGCTACATGACCGACCCGTATGATTCCTCGACGTTCGTTTCCCTGCAGACGCTTACGGACCAGACCTACACGCAGACGACGAGAACCTTCGCCGACCTGGCCGGCCTCAACCTGCCGACCACCACGCGCATCGCGTTCCGCTACATCCCAGTGAACGGCTCCTCCGACCTCACCTCCTGGTACGTCGATGACATCGAAGTGTCGTTGGCGACCGCCTCCGAGTGTGACGCACCCACCGGCTTAGCCGTGAGCAACATCACGGACAACGCCGCCACCGCCACCTGGACCGCCGGCGGCTCCGAGACCGCCTGGAACGTGCAGTACAAGACCGCTTCCGCCACCAACTGGACGGACGCCACCGCCTCCACGACCTCCTACACGATGTCCGGTCTGACAGCCGGCACGGCCTACCAGGTGCGTGTACAGGCCATCTGTGGCGACGGCAACGTCAGCCTGTGGACCGCTCCGGTGGACTTCACCACCACGGGCGGCACGACCATCACCGACCCGACCGTGACGACCACGGCCGCCACGGCGGTCGCGCAGACCAGCGCCACGCTGAATGCCACCATTACGAACCCCGACAACGTGACCATCGTGACCAAGGGCTTCCAGTGGAAGCAGACGGCCGGCGGCACCTACGCCACCGTGCTGGCAACGGGCAACAACTTCGAGTACAACCTCACCGGTCTGACGGCCGGCACTGGCTACACCTATCGCGCGTTCATCACCTTCAGCGGTCAGACGGTCTATGGCAACGAGATGACCTTCACCACGCTTGAGCAGGGTGTCGAGCCGTGCGACGTGCCGACCGGCCTGACGGTTGCCAGCGTGGAGAACCATGCCGTGACCGTGACCTGGGACGCCAACCCCAACGTGAACAGCTGGAACATCCGCTACCGCAAGGCCAACGAGGGTTCCTGGAGTTCCGCCACCGCCAGCACCAACAGCTACACACTCTCCGATTTGGACGGCGACACCGACTACGAAATCCAGGTGCAGGCCGACTGCGGCGACGGCAACCAGAGCGACTGGACGGCTTCCGCCACCGCACACACCACCAACGTGGGCATCAGCAGCTGGTTAGAGAACAGCGTGAAGGTGTTCCCCAACCCGGCGAATGACTTCGTCAATGTACAATGTACAATGTATAATGTACAATTAGGTGCGGATCTGCACGTGTTTGATGTGTACGGCAAATTGGTGCAGACCGTCCCGATGACGGGCGAAACCACGATCCTCAACATCTCCACCCTCGCCGACGGCATGTACTTCGTGCGCGTGACCACGGAAGCGGGCGCTGTGACGAAGACGTTCGTGGTGAAGAGATAATCGCGCGAATCTCGCGTAAATTCTTTATGACAATTGCAAAGGGGGATCCGAAAGGGTCTCCCTTTTTTGGTTTCAAGTTTCAGGTTTCAGGTTTCAGGTTTCAAGGTTCAGGTTTCAAGGCACTAGTGTCCCGTTAAAATTGGGACGTGTTATTAATCAAAATTATCAAACAAAGTTGGCTCGTTAAAGCCAAAACGTTCTTTGTCATTTTTGAATATAGTTTTGTTGAAGAGATCTTTGAGAGGCGTGGTGTCTGTAA
>JAFXPL010000171.1 GCA_017527945.1 Bacteroidales bacterium
ATCATCGGCGAGGCGTTTCCGAAAACCGTCTTGTTGGCGGTGGTTTCCATCGTCTTCGCCCTCATCGTGGGTATTATCATCGGCATCTTTTGCGCCCTGAAGAAGGGAACCTGGTTCGACAAAAGCGCCTTGGTGGTCTCGGTATTGGGCATGTCGGTGCCGTCGTTCTTCGCGGCCATCCTCTTCGCGTGGGTCTTCGCCTTCCTGTTGGCCGACTACACCGGACTCAACATGTTCGGCAGTTTATACACTGTAGACGACTATGGATCAGGACAATACGTCAATCTCAAGAACCTGATTCTGCCCGCGCTGACCTTGGGCATCCGACCGTTGGCGGTGGTGATTGAGCTAACGAAAAACTCGCTGTTGGACGTGCTGTCGCAAGACTACATCCGCACGGCGAAAGCTAAGGGCCTGGGGCAGAGAACGGTGGTCGTGCGACATGCCTTGAAAAACGCGCTGAACCCCGTGGTGACGGCCATTTCGGGCTGGTTGGCGGGTCTGCTGGCGGGCGCTGTCTTCGTGGAATACATCTTCGACTGGAAAGGCATGGGCGTGGTCATCCTCGACGGCCTCGACAAGTACGATTTCCCCGTGGTGATGGGTTCTTTACTGTATGTTTCCATCATCTTGGTGATTATCAACATTGTATGCGACATAATCTACGGATGGTTGGATCCGAGGGTGAGCCTGAATTGAGAGAAAAAAACACGTGCCCCGTGCCATTTTTTCGCTCAATTTTTTTTTTCTGAATAAGTCGCTAATAATCAACCCGAAAAAAATATCAACGTCTTTTTGTTAATAATTATCGGTATCGGAAAGGGCGAAGTTCCGATACAATTTTCTATTTTAGCAAACTCGAAAGATAGGCCGTTGAACTTTTGTAATGTGTTAAGGATCAGTTTTTTGGAAGATTTGTGGGTGAAGTATGTGCGAAAGACAGCCTCTGTTTTGCGAGAAACGAGCGAAAGACAATATAGATAAGACCAAACCAAAAACCGCCATAAATATGAATGAAGATTTATCCCTTTTCAGTGCAGCGAATGAAGAGGATGTGGAGCATGAAATAATGAACGAGCAACTGCAGAAGTCAATGAGCGAGCTGATGGCCAACCGCAGCTCAGCCATGCAGAAGTATTCGCAGGACACATCGGTCGTGATGCCGGATGCAGAGCTTGACGAATCCGTTCCGGAGCCCGTCACTTACACCAAGGAGGAAATTTTCCCCGACGTGGCGGCGTATTTCGGTGGCGACGAGTTGGCGGCCGGTGTCTGGATTGACAAATACGCGCTGAAGAACGCCGACGGCGAGCTGGTGGAGCGCACCCCGGCGGACATGCATCGCCGCATGGCCCGCGAGTTCGCCCGCATTGAGCGCCGTTATGCCAACCCGATGAGCGAGGAACAGATCTTCGACCTTTTCGACCATTTCAAATACGTGATTCCGCAGGGCAGCCCCATGGCTGGCATAGGCAACAAGTACCAGGTGGTCTCCCTCTCCAACTGCTTCGTCATCGGCAACAGCGGCAACGCCGACTCCTACGGCGGCATCATGAAGATGGACGAGGAACAGGTGCAGCTGATGAAACGACGCGGCGGCGTCGGCCACGACATGTCCGACATCCGCCCCGCCGGAAGCCACGTGCAGAACTGCGCGCAAACCTCCACCGGCATCGTGCCCTTCATGGAACGCTTCTCCAACTCCACCCGCGAGGTGGCTCAGGATGGCCGTCGCGGCGCCCTTATGCTCTCTATCTCTATCAAACATCCTGATGCAGAGCAATTTATAGATGCAAAAATGACCCAAGGCAAAGTCACCGGTGCCAACGTCTCCGTCCGCGTCGATGACGAATTCATGCAAAGCGTCCAAAACCATACCCCCTACACCCAACAGTATCCCATCAGCGGCGACAACCCCAAAGTGAAACGTGAGACTGACGCCAAGAAGCTGTGGGACAATATTATCCACAACGCCTGGAAGTCCGCCGAACCCGGTGTTCTCTTCTGGGACAACATCCGCCGCGAGTCCATTCCCGACTGCTACGCGGACGAAGGTTTCGAAACCATCTCCACTAACCCCTGCGGCGAAATCCCGCTCTGTCCCTACGACAGTTGTCGCCTCATCTCCATGAACCTCTACAGCTACGTCGACAACCCGTTCACCGAGAACGCCGTTTTCAACATGCCGCGTTTCCGCCAGCATGTGCAATACGCGCAACGGCTGATGGACGACATTATCGACCTGGAGTTGGAGAAAATCGACGCCATCCTGGCCAAGATTGAAAGCTACCCCGAGAGCGAGTCCGTGAAGCGCGTGGAGAAAGAGCTCTGGCTCAAAATCCGCAAGCAGTCGCTGAAAGGCCGCCGCACCGGTCTGGGCATCACCGCCGAAGGTGACATGCTCGCCGCCCTCGGCCTCACCTACGGCACCGACGAGGCCAACGCCTTCTCCACGGAAGTGCACAAACAGTTGGCCCTCGCCGCCTACCGCTCCTCCGTCACCATGGCCAAGGAGCGCGGAGCTTTCCCCATCTACAGCTGCATCAAGGAGGGCCACAACCCCTTCATCCAGCGCCTTCGCGATGCCGATCCGAAACTCTACGACGACATGATTCGCTACGGCCGCCGCAACATCGCCCTGCTCACCATCGCCCCCACTGGCAGCGTAAGTATTTGTACTCAAACCACTTCCGGTATCGAGCCCGCCTTCAACGTGGTCTACAAGCGCCGCCGCAAAATCAACCCCAACGACATTTCTGTCTCGAAAACCGTGGTCAAAGATACGGTCGGCGATATGTTCGAGGAATATATGGTGTTCCATCACAAATTCGTGGTATGGGCCGAAACCAAAGGTTATACCCTCGAACAGATGAAAAACATGAGCGAAAAGGAGATTTTCGCACTTGTGGAGCAGTCGCCCTACTACAAAGCCACCGCCGCCGACACCGACTACATCAAGAAAGTCGAGCTGCAGGGCTCCGTGCAAAAGTGGGTGGACCACTCCATCTCCGTCACGGTCAACCTGCCGGCCGACATCACCGAGGAGGTGGTTGGCGACCTCTACATGAAAGCCTGGGAGGTGGGCTGCAAAGGCCTGACAGTCTACCGTGAAGGCTCCCGCGACGGTGTGCTCAACTCCCTCGACCAATCCAAAAAAGAAGAGGAAAACAAGGAAAAACCAAAGAACTTCAAACGTCCCCGCGAGTTGCGCGCCGATGTCATCCATTTTAAGAACAACAACGAGGATTGGGTGGCCTATATCGGTCTCTACGAGGGCAAACCTTACGAAATCTTCACCGGCAAGACGGGCGACGAAAGCTTCCTGCTGCCCAAATGGGTCGATCACGGCATCATCGTGAAAAACCGCCACGACGACGGCACCAAATCCTACGACTTTGTCTATAACGACAAAGCCGGCTACGAAGTGATCCTGCGAGGCCTCGACCGCCGCTTCGACCAGGAGTTCTGGAACTACGCCAAGATGACCTCCGCACTGCTTCGCAACGGCATCCCAGTGAACCACATCGTAAACATCATTTCCGGCCTGAACTTCCGCCAGGAGAGCATCAACTCATGGCGCAACGGTGTCTGCCGCGCCCTCAAGAAATTCATACAAGACGGCACCAAACAGAAAGGCGTCGTCTGCCCCAACTGCCAGCAGAAAGACACGATGGAGTTCAAGGAAGGTTGCCTGACATGCTCGAATTGCGGCTACGCCAAATGCGGTAATTAACCTACAAAGACG
>JAFXPL010000013.1 GCA_017527945.1 Bacteroidales bacterium
AAAATGCTGCCCCATGTTTACCCCTTTTGCGTCGCATCTACTACCCCATCCTCAAACTCGCCTCTTTCGCAAAAGCGGGGGACCGCCCTTCCCGGAGAATCCCGTCCAGCGTCTGACCATCCCCTTTTTTTTTAATTAGGGCGTTCCGGCGCGGCGGCATCCCCTCTCTCAACACCAACCGTTCCGCAAGCCCAATGTACATGATTCATTTTACATGGAAAGGTCGCCGCGCCGTCGGGCTTTCCGCTTCAATGTTTTTTTGCCATCTATTTCCGTGGCGGCGAATCGTTGTTTGTCAGTGAAACTCCTTATCCAACAATGTTTTACGAGTGGGAAAAGCAAAAAACATTTCCGCTGCAATCCCTAACGCGAGCCCGCGCGCAGCTGCCTGCAAGCATACAGCAAGTCTCCCGCTGTCTCTTTTCCATGCAAAAGTCTGTGTGTGGGGACACAGTCAGGGAAACGTTATTTTCGATTATGACTATCTGATAATCAAATAGCGATTTTTGTCATAAACGACCTTAGACACTTCCTCAAACCTTGTTGCTTGATTCTCCGCTGTCGAACTTTTCAGTTTTGGCGGACTTGCAGGGGAACTGCCCAAAGTCTGACGATCTTGGATGTTGTGTTGAATTTTGCCCAATGGCAAAAAAATGTATTTTTGCGCCCTATAATTTTTTAAGATATGTCACAATATTTATCGACTGATGTCACCAAGGTGACGACAAACACCTTGATGAAGATGCGTTCACAGGGTGAGCGCATCGCGATGCTGACCGCTTACGACTATTCCATAGCTAAGTTGTTGGATATGGCCAAGATAGATGTGGTTCTGGTGGGTGATTCGGCCGCCAATGTGATGGCGGGCTACAAGACCACTCTGCCGATTACGCTTAATGAGATGATTTACCATGCCTCATCGGTGGTGCGTGCCGTGAAGCGCGCTTTCGTGGTGGTTGACATGCCTTTCGGCACATACCAAGGTAACTCCAAGGAGGCGCTCTGTTCGGCTATCCGTATCATGAAGGAGTCGGGAGCCGATGCCATCAAGCTGGAGGGTGGTGCTGAGGTTATCGAGTCCATCGACCGTATCCTTAGTGCTGGCATTCCCGTGATGGGACATCTTGGACTTACCCCGCAGTCTATCAATAAGTTCGGTACATACGCTGTGCGTGCAACTTCAGAAGAGGAGGCCGATCAATTGCGTCAAAACGCCCTGTTGCTGCAGGAACATGGCTGTTTCGGTCTGGTGTTGGAGAAAATACCGGCGGTGCTGGCTAAAGAGGTGACGGACAGTCTTCGGATTCCGACCATCGGCATCGGCGCCGGCCCGCATACCTCGGGTCAGGTGCTTGTGTTCCACGATATGATGGGTATCACTCAGCAGTTTACGCCCCGGTTCCTGCGCCGCTATCTCAACCTGAGCGAGGAGATTGTGGGTGCTATTGAGCACTATATCTGCGATGTGAAAGAGAACAAATTCCCCAATGAGTCAGAACAGTACTGAAACACCTCCCGGAATAGACGGGCGCATCCTTTACGAGGATAACCACTTGATTATCGTCAACAAGTTGGCTGGTGAATTGGCCCAGGGCGATGATTCTGAGGACGTGCCTCTGTTGGAGAAAGTCCGTGACTATATTCGTGTACAGAAACAGAAAGAAGGCAAGGTCTTCTGCGGACTCATCCACCGTCTCGACCGGCCGGTGAGCGGTGCCATTGTGTTCGCGCGGACCTCCAAGGGGCTCGACAGGATGAACAATTTGCTGAAAGCTCACGAGATGCATAAGTTCTATTGGGCCATTGTGGAAGGTACGCCCAAAATTGCGCAGCAAAAGTTGACGAATTACATGTTCAAAAACCGGGAGAAGAACCGGTCGTATGTTTCTGATGTGGAGCAGGAAGGCTGGAAATACGCAGAGTTGGACTATAGGGTTATGGCCTCATCGGAGCGCTATTCCTTGTTGGAGGTCGAGCTTCACACGGGTCGGCATCACCAGATCAGGGCTCAGCTGTCGAACATTGGGCATCCTATCAAGGGGGATATCAAATATGGGGCGAAACGTCCTGAACTCGATGCGTCTATCTGTCTGCATGCTCGACGCCTTCATTTTGAGCATCCCGTCTCTCACGAGCAGGTTTTTGTGGAGGCGGAGCCATGGAATCCACTTTTCAAGAGGATTCTGGAGGAGAGTGGCCAGGTGTAAAGAGATGCTATTTCTTTCTCACGAATTCCCAGACTGGCTGGAGACTGTTGTTTTGGAAAACGTCTGAGCAAAAAATAAGGTTCGGGTAGAGTGGAAGATTGTGCCGCCGGCCTTCCGTCAAATCCACGTTGACCGCTTCTTGGTAAAGAAAGGAAACGAGTTCGGTGCAATAGAAGGCCGTGGTGTCGTCGGAGTCGAAGAGATTGTCGAAGAGAGGGTGCCGGCCGTAATAGAGTGATAGTCCGCGTTGGAGAAGTCGTAGGGTGTCGGCGGGGGAGAGCGGGTGCCGGAAAATTCCGCCCCGTACAGCACGGTCGCTGCGGAAGAAAACGCCAATCGGCTCCAGTTTCACGCTGTCCTCTTCGGTTTTCGTGGCCCGCTCGTTTGGTACAGCATGCAGGACATACCATTTGTCATAGTGATATACGATCATTCCCACGTGCGTGTAGTCGCTCTTTCGGTCGATGGTGGTCACGGCGCGGCTTTCCCTGCTGATTCCGGTCCGGAATGCCAAGTCGCCGCTATGCAGCTTCACCGAGTCCGGGATGGCGTACTCGGAAGGGGAGGCCTGCTTGCGGCACCCGAGAAAAAGCATCGCGGCGCAAACGCACAAGACCGGAATGGCGGCGATGCCAATCCGGGTCGAGGGAAGCCGTTTATACGGTAGGAAGGAATCCGGCATGGAAAGTGTAGGGCAGGAGGGTGGCGACGTTGTCGAAATGGTATATCGGACCTTCTTGGCCTGCGAGAATGACTTCTATGGGGTGGCCGAACTTCTGCTCGTATTCGAAGAGCGCTTGGCGGCAGCTGCCACACGGGGAGACAGGTTCTTTGAGCGGTTTGTTCGGGTTGATGGCGGTGACGACAATCTTGTTGAAGGGGACTTCCGGGTATAGGGAAGATGCTGCGAAGGCAGCTGTGCGTTCGGCGCATAGTCCGCACGGGTAAACGGCGTTCTCTTGGTTCGCCCCGATGACCACCTTGCCGTTGTTCAGCAGGATAGCCGCGCCAACTTGGAAATGGGAATAGTTGGCATACGCTCGACTGGCCGCATCTTCGGCTTGTCGCAAAAGGTCCAGTAAATCGGACGGCAACTCTTCCCGACTGTCATATACCCGCATGCGGGTCTCCAATGTGATTTCTTTCATACTTTCGATTTTGTTTTTCAGGCGCAAAAATAAGAAATAATTCGTCAAAGTGTTTCCCCGAAATTTTTACGGCATTGTTTGCTTACGAGGGAATAAGTATCTGGTTCGGTATTCCCAAGCTGTTTTCAAATAGATGACGTCGGTGCGGGTGTCGTCCAGCTTCTCGGAGAGCCGGTCAACTTTTTTTTCCAGTTTGTCAAACCGCTCGTCATTGCTTTTAGCATGTGCGGAAAGTTTTGCTTCGAAGAGTTCCATCTGCTTGAGGCTGAACTCAATTAATTGGGCGTTGCTATTCGAAATGGATGTCTCCAAATGTTGTATGGCGCTGCTCAGATTACTTTCCAGACTGTCGAGACGTTTGTCCATCCGGTTAAACTGCTCATCGACGCGCTTAAATTGCTCATCGACGCGCTTGAATTGCTCATCGACATGTTTGAACCTCTCGTCAATGCGCTCAAACTTATAGTCTATTTGGACGAACTTCTCATCGATTTTTGTAAACTTCTTGGTGAGAAGATAGACCAACCAAATGATAATGACCATGGCGGATAGCAGGAGTGTGAACGAACTCATAGGACTGTTGATGATTCTTTCTAATAGTGATACTAACTCTTTCATTTTCTTTTTGTTTTGATGATTGATTGTTTGTTATTTTCTGTTTATATAGTTATTATTATGTTATACATGATTAATATGATTTGAAAGTGCAAAGATATATTTTTTTTCTGATATGTGACGTATTTTTTTTTTTTTTTTGTACAAAAAAAGAAAAGGGTCATAACTTTTTCATGGAAGCCTGTTTGAAATCGATAGGGCACTAACGTGGAAGTTGTATGAAAAAAAACTACTTTTGCGCGTTTCTTGTTATTGACATCTTATTTAAATATGAATGTTTTAAGGATATTGCAATTTGCTAATATAAAATGTGTTAGGATTCTTTTGTCTTTTTTCCTGCTAACATCATGGACTCTCTCTTTAGCCCAGCTTCCTGACAAAAACCTCATTCCTCGCACGCTTTCGCCTTTCGATTTCGGGCTCGGGGAGGCGGAAACCGACAGCGCTCGCTATGAAGTCCTTTACAACACACATCTGCAAGCCGTCCTGACTGGTGCGTCTGTCTCTTACCAAGGTATAGACTCTTTGGTCGTCGAAGTTACAGGCAACTCGCTTCCTATTCTGTTGTCGGGTCGAAATGACTTTAACGATCTTCACCTCACGGTCAGAAACAGCGCCAAGCCGCATTTCCTTTTTTCCATGAAGGACACTCTTTGGAAATCGGTGCCTCTTACGGCTGTCATGGCGGACAGCGGGGATTTTTCCGGAATGGATGAATTTTCCAAGGGTACGCATCTCGTTGTGCTTGAGGATCTTCACCCATGGGTGGAAAAACGTGCAGGTTACCGGTATGGCACTATTCGGAAGGACATACTGCTCGTGCGCGATGGTCATGCGGTAAACGCTCCGGTTTCCTCCTATTCCACTGACTCCACGTTGCTGAACGCCATGGCACACCCCACGGATGAAACGCTGAAGACCATCTCCAACATCACGATTCTCCGTGACACTTCCTCTATGGCGAAGACCTATTGTTTTGATATTGAAGGTGTTAATAATCTAACTGTCAGCAATGTGCGTATCTATACTCCGGACACGAAAAATATGTATGCCGATGCAGTCTTCAACATTCAAAACTGTACAAATCTGACTTTTGAGGATGTACTCATTGAGGGAACTTATTCTCGTACAAGTAATTATGGTTACGGTATCCAGATGAACAACGTGTGGAACAGCATCTTCGTCCGGCTCACGGCGCATGCCAATTGGGGCATTTTCGGAACCAACAACCTAAGCAACACCACGTTGCGCAACTGCGACATCAACCGTTTCGACATCCACTGCTACGGCCGCGATGTCTTTATCTATGATTGCCGTTTCAGCAAGCTTTACAACCAGTTTTCCTCCCTTTACGGCACGCTGCTCTTCGATAACTGTCGTTTCACCGATTTTGTCCCGGTGCTGATTGAAACCTCGTACAATGCCTACACTGGATTCAACCTCGTGTTCAAGAACTGTACATTTGATGCGCTTCCGATGCGTAACTATCTGGTTTCCATGGGAAAAGTTGACAATCAGCGGAATTCGCGCCCCGAATTGTACGAGAAATGCTGGCCGAATGTCTCCATCCAGAACATGACGGTGAATGTCTCCGACAAGATTTCTAAGGTGATTCTTTTTTATCCGAGAGGCGAGGCTGCGCGGCAGATTTCGGTCGGCTATATCTCCACCGTTCAAATCAACGGGTTGAAATTCGTCTATCCGGATACGGTTCATCTTGCCGATTTTGTTATTTCGAATACGGATGTAACATCTACTAAATCAATTAATTACGATTTGAGAAATATCGTGTTGATTCCTTCGTTGGAAAGAATGAAACGCCAGGCGGAGAAGAAATACGTCTATCCCGGAAGTTTGGCGGTCAATCTCCGTCGTAGTCGCAACGATGTCGTCAATGTGTCGCAGTCGCGGTTGAATTACAATGTCAATACCAACAGCCAATACAATATACATTATGACAACTGCCATATCGGCATGATTCGCTACAACTCCAAGACGAACGGCACCAAACGTAACTATAACCGTTGCACGCTCTACCTGAATAATGCGGATGATGCCCGTTATTATATTGACAATCAGGCGGTTTATTATCGTTGTACGTTTGTTCCGTGCAATGCCAAGATGTTCGTCAGCTTTTATGGCGTGTCCAACGATGTGATTATCAAGAATTGCAAATCCACGCGCAAGACCACGCTGTTTTATCAGGGACAGAAGGATAATATCGAGTTGAAAGGCTTTGTGCTGAAGGGAAATGAGAAGTATTGGAAGTGACGGGATTTTGAGTCTTTTTGCATCGGGACGCTCGTCGCGGGTGTCTGAAAAATGCGTATTTTTGCCCCTCAAAAATTGACGTTATGCGATATCAACCCTTGTCAGCTGAATTTTACACCCGCAACCGTCGCAATGTGGTCGGCGAGATGGCGGAGAATTCCGTGGCCATACTGGTTTCCCACGACGAGTACCCGCGCTGCGGCGACACCACGCATCCTTTCCGGCAGAACTCCGAGCTGCTCTACCTCTGTGGCATCGACCAGGAGGAGACCACCTTGCTGCTTGCCCCGTGGCACCCCAATCCGGACTATCGGGAGGTGCTCTTCATCAAAAACCCCTCGCCCGAGAAGATCGTCTGGTTCGGGCATCGGCTTTCCAAGGAGGACGCGCGGAATCTTTCCGGTGTGCAGAACGTGGTGTTCAATGAGGAGTTCGACAGCGTCCTCAACGCCGTGATGGTGCAGTCGGAGCATGTGTACCTCCACATTCCCGAGGATCCACGCTTCCGGCAGGAGCTTCCGATCCGTGAAATCCGGTTCGCCCGGCAGCTGAGGGACGACTATCCGCTGCATGATTACCGCCGGCTTGCCCCGATCCTTTATCCGTTGCGCAACGTGAAGCATCCGGAGGAGCTGGCCGCGATGAAGAAGGCATGCGAGATCACGGGAAAGATGTTCAGAAGGGCGTTGTCGGCCATCAAACCGGGCAAATACGAATACGAGATTGAGGCGGAGATGACCTATGAAGTGGTCCGCAACGGTGCCGCCGCGCACTCGTTCGCCCCTATCATCGCCGCCGGCCCCGACACCTGCATCCTTCATTACATCAAAAACGACAAACAGATGCACGACGGCGACCTGCTGCTGATGGATTTTGGCGCGGAATATGCCAACTATGCCGGCGATTGTTCTCGAACAGTTCCCGTCAACGGGAAGTTTACGCCTCGTCAACGGGCTGTTTATGAGGCTGTTCTCTCTATTTACAAGGAAACCATACCGCTTTTCAAGCCGGGAATGACCATCCATAAAATCAACGACTATGTCTTCAAACGCATGGACGACGAACTGATAAAGCTCGGCCTTTACACGCGCGAGGATGTCGAAAGACAGGATCCCGCAGCACCGTGTTTCAAGAAGTATTACATGCATAATACCAGCCACTTCATCGGCTTGGACGTGCACGATGTGGGCCAGCGCGACTGGGTGTTCCAACCCGGTAACGTGCTGAGTTGCGAGCCTGGCATCTACATTGCTGAGGAGGGCATCGGTGTGCGCATCGAGACCGATGTCGTGGTGGCCGACACCCCCATCGACCTCCTGGCAGGCCTTCCCGTGGAAGTGGACGAGATTGAATCGCTGATGGCTTTTAGAGCTTAGAGTTTAGAACTTAGAGCTTAGAAACCTGAAACTTGAAACCTGAAACCTGAAACCTGAAAGAGCCTATCCCTCCCAAAACATTATGAACCTGATCGACCGCATCCTCCAATGCAAAACCCTCTCCATTACCGGTATGGCAAAGAATACCGGCAAGACGGTAGCACTCAATTATTTGCTGGAACAACTCCGGTTGCGAGGCAAGTGTGTGGCGGTGACGAGCATCGGCATAGACGGGGAGAAGACCGACCAGGTGACTCAGACAGAGAAACCGGAAATTGAGCTGTTTGAGGGCACGGTTTTCGTGACTTCGGAGTATCATTACCGCCAGCGGCAACTGCTTTCGGAAATTATGGACCTGTCGGACGATAGCACCTCCTTGGGGCGGCTTGTGACGGCGCGAGTCCTTCATCCGGGCAAGGTGATTCTGTCGGGCCCGGCGACCACAGGCGGGGTGCGCAGGGTGTTGCAGCTGATGGGCCGCTATGGAGTGGACCTGACGATCGTCGATGGGGCGTTGTCGCGCAAAAGTCATGCCGCCCCGACCGTCACGGACGGGCTGATTCTCTCCACGGGGACGGCCATTGCGCCCGACTTGCGTACCATCGTCCAAAAGACCTCCGACCTCCACGACCTGATGCTGCTTCCCGAATATGAAGTTAAAAATCCTGAAAATCTTCTCCAGATGGACAGTGGTATTTATGCTTTGGAAAATGGGGAACCCGTCTCACTAAATATCCCTTCCTCGCTGCTTTCCGACAAATACAAAACGGAGCTTTTCGCGCATGGAAACCGCCTTTTTGTCAGTGGTATCTTGACGGATATGATGTTAAATTTCCTTAAACTGCAGCCAGAGGTGAAAGGGGCTGCCATCGTGGTGAAGGACTTTACGAAAATTTTCGTTAGCCCGATGACCTTGCGGCTTTTCCGCAGTAAGGGAGGTGAACTTTTTGTACTGAAACGTCCTAACTTGCTCGCCGTCACGGTAAACCCTGTTGCGCCAAGCGGCTTCACGCTTCCGTCGCAGGTGCTGGTGGATGCAATGGAGAAGGTGTTCGAGGTGCCGGTGTATGATGTGGTTGGCCGTTAACCGTTAACCGTTGGAAACGGCCTATTGCTTAATACATTCAAGCTGTTGGGAATCAGTTCGATGTGGTAATTTCCGAAAGCAAGGAGCTCCCCTTCCGTCTCTCCCCGGAGGAGTTGCGGGGAGGAAATGGTCACCTCTGTGGCAAGTGCTTTCCGGATTTCCTTGATTTTGTCGATGTGGTCGCCGGAGAACATCTCCTTCAGGTTTTTGACCACTCTCAGTATGCCTACCTCCGGAACCACGATAAGGTCGAGGCGGCCGTCGTCGGGAACGGCATATTTGGCCTCGCGGATGCCGCCGCCGTTGTATTGGCAGATGGCCGCGATGACCATGAAGATGTTGCCTTCGTAGCGGAAGCCGTCCGTAGTGGAGATTTCCACGGGCGTGGGTTTGTGCGAGAACAGCGTCTTGATGAGGGAGAGCACGTAGGTGTTGAGTCGGAACAGGTGTGAGGTGTGGTGCGTGACATCGTAGATGACGTCCGCGTCGAAGCCGAAACCTGCGATGTTGAGAAAGTAGCGGTTGCCGGTCTGCCGGTTGCCGTCGAAGGTGGTCACCCGTCCGACATCGTGCTGCATGAAGCTCCCCTGAAGCCACAATTCGACTACCTGTTCGATTTTTTGGGGGTAGAGGTGGGTGCGCACCCAGTCGTTGCCGCGACCCAGGGGCAGCACGGTCATATAGACTTCGCGGGGGTCAGCGTCGGAGGTGAAGATGCCGTTAACCACCTCGTTGATGGTGCCGTCGCCGCCAGCCGCCACAAGGTGCCGTATGCCGTTGTTGCACAGCTGTCGGGCGGTTTCGATGCCTTCGCCGGCGTGGTGCGTGACGTGCAGCTCGTGCCGGATGCCGTGCCGGGCTAACAGTTGTGCGATCGGTCTCCAGTTCCGTTCGCTTTTCTTCTCGTTCGCATTGGTGTTGAGCACGATGTGCCAGCAGTGGTCCTCTATGGTTATTTTTTTCATAAACCGCTATTTGCTAAGGGATTCGGCCACAACTTCCGCAATATCTTTCACGTTCGCTTCAGTGCCGTGGCGGAAGGCCTTCTTGCACATCGGGCAGGCGGTGACCACCACGTCGGGTTTAGGTTCAGTGAGGATTTGCAATGACTTGTCGCGGAGCGTCGTCTGTTGTTCTAACGTAAGCACCGTGTTGCCGAGGTTCATGCCGCAGCACACGCTGTTTTCTTTCTCGTCGGAAATTTGTTTCAACTGGCCGATGGCTTTCAGCACCTCACGGGGTTGTTCATAGATACCGCATCCGCGCCCGAGGTCGCAAGGGTCGTGATAGGTGAACGATGTATCCGTCTTGGTTACAGGTAGTTTTCCGTTTTTGATGAGCATGTCGATGTATTCGGTGTGGTGATAGACGGGAATGTTGAGATGGTATTCATGGGTGAAGGTGTGGTAGCATATCGGGCAGGAGGTGACGAGTGCGGTGGCGTGGCAGGAGCCAATTAGCTCGGTGATTTTGCGGCGCAAGTCGGCGGCTTGCTTGTTGAAGCCCTGTTGGAGGAGCGGTCGGCCGCAGCAGATCGACCGATTGCCGTCCAAATGCCAGTACTTCACGTCGGCGGCCTCGAAGATGGTTTTCATCGCTTCGGAGATGGCTGGGGTGAGCTGTGTCATGCAGCCGCCGAAGTAGGCTACGCGACCTATGGCATTGAAACCCTGCACGTTGTCCAAGTAGCGGTAGTTGTCGGCCATGTCGGTGTCGCCTTTGTCGCGAGAGATGCGGCGGATGCTCATCAGGTCTATATCCACGGGGCAGTCTTCGGCGCATTGGTGGCACATCAGGCAGTTCTTGCCGGCGGCGAGGAGATCCTGCCGGTGTTCCAGGTTGCGGAGGTTGCGCAGCAGATAGACGGATTGTACATCGTTGATGTCTAAGGTGTTGTAGAGCGGGCACCGGTCGATGCACATACCGCAGCGTGAGCAGGCACTAAGCTCGAACTTGGTGTAGCCGGTGATTTTCACGCTGTCGCGAAGGCCGAGTTTGCGGAAGTAGATGAGGAATACTTCGGTGAAGATGTGCATGTAGCGGGTGAAGGGCATCATGAGGAAGAAGACGGCGAGGGCGATGGAGTAGAGCGACCAGCAGGGAAGTTCGAGAAATTCGGCCACCGGGCGGCTGAAGAGGTCGCCGATGGACTGCGTCAGGAAGCCGCCGTTGGCATAGAGCCTTGCCGTGACCGACTCGCTCAGGAGGCGCAGCGGGAAGATGGCCCACAGCGCGATCTTCACGGTGGTGTCCATCACCGTGTGCTGGGTGGTGCGCTTCATGCCGAGGAAACGGGAGTGTATCTTTTTGACGAAGGCGAGGAAGATGCCGGACAGGACGTAGAGCAGAATCAGGTCCATGAGCTGCGTGAAGAACAGCTCGGTGCCGTTCACGGGCGGGTTGTGGTGGAAGAAACGGTAGAAAATGGCGCACCAGAAATGGAACGGCCCTTTGATGCCGATGCGGCTCTCGATGGCACCCACCACGATGAGCAGGAACCAGCCGAAGGCGATGCTGCGGTGCATGTAGCCCAACCGCCAGTTCTTCTTGGTGATGCGCAGGTGCAGGAGGCACTCGCAGAACATTTCCCAGATGGCGGGCAGGATCTTGGTGGAGAACATGTTTTTCCGGATGAGAGCCTGCTGCTTGCGGTCGAACTGCTTGATCCAGCGGACATATTTGTAAGCACAGATGACGAAAAGCCCTATGGCGCCCAGCACGAACGGTACGACGAAAGGATGAAAGTTGGCCATGGCTTAGAAAGTTTCGTTAGACGGGGTTAATAATTGGCGCATATTGATGATGAGCGAGCGGAGGTTGACACCGCGCGGGCACACGAGAGTGCACTTCCCGCAGAGCATGCACTTGCGGAGCTCCTCGGTGAGCCTGTCGTACTGGCCGCGCCGGAAGGCGTTGTGCACCTTGCGGATGTCGAAGTCCGTGAATTGCCGGGCCGAGCAAGTGGCCGCACAGCCTCCGCAGCCGATGCATTTGCGGTATGACGGCACCTCGCGCAGAAGCTCGTTGGCCTTCCGCAGGTCCGCCTGGCTCAGGTTGAATGAGCGCGTTTTCTTTATCGTGAATCCGAAATTTGACATTATAGTTTACGGTTTACGGTTTACTGTTTGTTGTTTATTGTTTGTTGTTTGTT
>JAFXPL010000172.1 GCA_017527945.1 Bacteroidales bacterium
ACAAGAGGCGAACCAATGAAAAGCGAGTAAACGCTCTTCCCCGTTGTATATATGCAGACGGAAATATCATTTATCAATCATCAAAACAAAGTGTTATGACGAACATTATAGAAGTTGAAAACAAGATCATCACCCTCAGAGACCAGCAGGTGATATTGGACTCCGACGTGGCGGAACTGTACGGTGTGCAGACAAAGGAAATTAACCAAGCGGTGAGGAACAATCCCGAGAAATTTCCGCAAGGATACATTTTCCAACTGGAAAACCAAGAATTTAAGGATTTGCGGTCAAAATTTTTGACCACAAAATATCAAAAGACTCGCCAGCTGCCCAAAGCTTTCACCGAGAAAGGCCTCTACATGCTGGCGACCATTCTGAAAAGTCCGCAGGCGGTGTGAAGACCGTTTTAAGATCGAATCAGTAACCAGTGGCTAATCAAGCGTAATTAATAATATTTGAGAGATTTTAAAAGTTGTAATATAATACAATTTTTGTAATTTTGCATCCGAAGAAGAAGATTCTTGCGTATAAGAACTATTACCGCGATTTTATGTCTAAACTAACTGAGATTGAACAAAATAAGATAAAACGCGCATTGTTGCTCTTTGAAACAGAAGATAAGATTCCCAAACATTATATTGGATATATTCGAGACGGATTGTTCGAATTTCGTGTTACATGAGAATAAAGAGTTTCGCTTATTCTTTATATATGATGGGAATACTATGATCGTTTTGTTCAATTGTTTTACCAAAAAATCAAGGAAAACACCTAAAAAGGAAATAGATAAAGCTTTAAAAATCAGGGAGGAATATAGAGATGCAAAACAACGAGGTATTATATGATGTAAGCGCGGAACTTGAACGGGATTTTGGTCCCAAAGGTTCAGAAAGCCGAAAATTAGCAGAAGACAAGGCGTGGGAGGAATACAACGCGCAAATTCTGCTTGATGCCAGAAAAAACGCTGGCTTGACTCAACAGGAACTTGCCGAAAGAATAGGTGCCGACAAGAGTTACGTGTCGCGGGTGGAACGGGGACTCATAATCCCGTCTGTTTCAACACTCTATCGCATTGCTGCCGCCATGGGGTTGACGGTGGAACTGAAACCATCTGTTTGATTCCCCAAAATTCTCACAATCCACGGATATAATCTCCACATAACCTGTAGCGAAAAATTTTTTCCCTTCGAGTGTTACCTTTTGCTATTTTTGCGTCATCATCATGAACAAGGCGAAAAATGGAGAACACGGCATTTTGGGAACGGATGTATGCGGCCAACATCGGTAGGATGATCGGCGCTTGTCACCGCTATGTCAATGACTTGGCGTTGGCGGAGGACCTCGCGCACGAGGCGTTCCTCAAGGCGATGGAACGCTCCGACACTTACCGCGCCACCGGCCGCTTCGAGGCCTGGCTGATGCGCATCACCGTGAACCACGCCATCCAGCATCTGCGCGAAAGCATGGATACCGTGCCGTTTGTGGAGGAGGAAATGCCGAATGTTACCACGGAGGATACATCCATTTGGGAGATGGACTTCACGCAGGAGGAACTGCTCGAAGCGGTGCAGCAGTTGCCGGCTCTGCAACGAACTGTCTTCAACCTCTATGCCATTGACGGGCAGTCACATGCCTATATCGCTGACCTGCTGAACATCTCCATCGCCAGTTCCAAGGAGACGCTCTACCGCGCCCGTAAACGGTTGCGACAGCTGCTCACCCAAATGGCTCAAGAGAAAGAAAAACGCAAAAAGGGAGTTTTTGTCATGATACTACTATTCTTGTTACAGCATTCCGAGGCCGCGCGCACCGACCGGATGTTCCGGAACGGACTCGCCACACTGACCTACGCACCTTCGAAGCCGCTCACTACCACACAGATACGGCAGGCAGCGGCGGAGGCACCGTCCAGTCCGGGCGTCTTTGTGGCAACGCACCGCGCGGCATTAGCCACCGCGACCATCGCGGGGATTGTCGGCGGAGTCTGCATCTGGCAGGTTGGTCGTACTGCACTGGATAACAATCCGTTGCAAGAGTCTGTCGCACCCGCTGAATCACCAGTAAGACTTCCTGCCGACACAATCGCCGAAAACAGTTTACAAGCAGAGCCCAGCTTAACAACCCGGCCTTCCGAAGCGACTGCGCCAGTGAAACATCATGAGTCGGAAACCAAACCCCAAATCATCGTTGTCACCAAGGAAATTGTGGTGAACGACACGGTGGTGGTCCGTGACACCGCAATAGTGAAAGACACGGTCTATTTAATGCAAAAGCCATGAAAAAGCAGACTGTTATCACATTTATCGTATTGTTATTCAGTACTATAGGAGGTCTCTCCGCGCAAACCACAGACACCATGTATGTGGTGAAGCGGCACGTGGTGCGCGACACTGTCTATGTGCGTGACACAGTACGCGTGCAGGACACCGTCATCATCGCCGACTACATCCACAGTGAGGAATTCAGGCGGCTGTTTTACGAGCTGAACGGTGCTGATGGACAGACGCCGTCCGATTCGTTGGAAAAATTGTGGGCGCAGACCGTTACCTTTTTGGAAAATCGCGTCATACAGTACGAACAACAGAACGTTTCTACTATGGACAGCATCAAAAAATACGGATTGGCGGGGCTCATGCTTTTAGGGTTGAACTCCCTCGCACCCGCACAGACAGAGACTCCGCAACCCGCGAACTCGCCTCATATCAAGACAGAGCCGGTTCTTCACGACAGTCCTTTCAACGGATTCCACTTCGGCTATACGGCGGAGGCGGACATCGTACATCCTATAGAGTTGATTGACGTAACTACCGGCAAAGAAATCTACACGCAGCCTCGATTGGGTGGACGCGTTGGATTGGAATTTTCCTATCACTTCGCAGATTTTTTGGGGATATCCGCTGCTCTGGATCTTGGAATTCAAGGATTATCCATGGTAGGCCTTAAAGATTATTTCGGTGTCTCAATGCCTCTTAAGTTTGAATTTCATTATCCTCTCGCTGACAAATTATGGATAACGGCAAATGTTGGCACTCAGATTCGGATGCCTTGGAGAACTTTTCTCTATGGTTTTGATGGATCGAGAGGGAGTAATGAATCCAGTGATTATTCAGATGATTTTCAGCAAATAGGTTATCAAAACTATGTTTACAACAGAAACGTTTTTTATGCTGACATAATGACCGATGTTGGTGTGTATTTTCAATTACCCAGTCAGAATTACCTTCGTTTTTTAGTTGGATTGAATGTTGCCACAATAGACTTTGCTCAAGGATATGTTAGCCATCACCAATATGACGGAATGCAGTACATGTTTCAGCGAAACCACTACCTCTATTTCCAAATCGCCTATCTCCATGGTTTCAGCAAGCAGCGAGCTGTCAAGCAGGCGCAACCGCATTGGAATGATGACAAGTCCCTTTATCGTCATGAGTTCCGGTTAGGGGTGAGCGACCACTTCGGTTTTCTTGGCCGATGGGCTCACCAATACACTACGCTCGATTATGGTGGAGAGCAGGTTCGCACCACTTCCACGGATTATCACTTCACGCCTGTGGTCTCGCTGGATTATCACTACCGCGCCGCCAAATGGTTTTGGTTGGGACTCTCCACCAGTTATAGTTTCATGAAGGAAAAACTCTATGTTGGAAATATTGTTTCTCCTGATGCTTTTCATTGGGATTGTAAGGAACACCATTTCTTGATTATGCCTTCGTTACGATTCTCCTATTTAAACCGGCCGCATGTGACGCTCTATTCCGGTGTGGCCGTGGGATTACTGATCAATCGTGGCAACCGCTACTATGGCGATCTATCTACACTGCCAGAGTTCGTGCCGGCGGCGTGGGGCTTCTTGCCGGCGGAGCTGCCTGACCACACCTCAGCAGGTTCCGCGTTCCAGCTGACCGCCTTCGGGGTGAAAGCCGGCGCAAAACACTGGTTCGGCAGTTTTGAAGCGGGTATCGGCATCAAGGGGTTTGTCAATTTGGGGGTCGGGTACGAGTT
The DNA here is from genome assembly GCA_017527945.1 of Bacteroidales bacterium. The sequence goes on from JAFXPL010000172.1 coordinate 4,003, forward strand.
TTAGTTTCATGTTTCAGTAAAAAAAGATTTGGTCATGAAAAAGAGATTCTATATTGCATTGGTTTTGGGCATAGTGGTTCTTTCCTTCAGCCAGTGTCGCAAAACGCCGTTCTGCTACTCGGTTCCTCAAGATTTCTGGAACGATTATTTCCCGTATGAAAAGGGACAGACCGTGACTTTCCGCAATGAATTCGGAGAAACCAAAACATTCATTGTGAAAGACGTTTATGTGGACCTTGGCATCTACGAGCCTTTCACGGACGATGCGCATCCACTGCCACATTGCCATTCCAGTGCGTCAGTTGGGCTTGCTGATGGGGATGATGCTGTTCTGATCATTTTTGATATGTTTAGTAACTCATACGAGAAAGGAAAATACTCTTTCTATTACGCTCTCCGTTTCGATTTTCAACAAGATGCGCTTCCCGGGTCGGAATATGAGTGGTGGAAAAAAGCTCAATGTTTTACGAATCAGCAATATGGCAACATCAAATCGTTGTATAAATTATTCGGAAAAACGGTGGAATTTGAGAAAGAAAGCTACGGCGGAGAATCTCCCGACAATATTTATGACGTGAAGTGTGTGAGAGGCAAGGGATTGAGTGAATTCAGCGAAAAAAAGAAAGGGTGCACTTGGAAGTTGGTGGAATCCATTTGAAAAGATAGAAAAAGCCTCTTTGTCCCTATAACAGTTGTATTGATGCTTTAGCCATCGGCGAAAAATTTCCATTCCCCACAAATTTTTTATGCCAGAATACTCCATTCCCCGCAAATCTCGGAGATTCCGAATTCCAAGCCAAAAGCTAATAGCTAACAGCCAATTGCAAAAAAATATACCTTTGCATCCTCCAATTGTAGATTGTAACATTATGGATTGCAAAGAGATACGTCACCAATTACATCGCATGGCCGAACCTTCCAACGAGGAATTGAAGACTTCCGCTTTCATCAGACACGAGCTGGAACGCCTTGCGCCGACAAAGATTCTCACCTTCCCGAAAGGAAACCACCTGCTGGCGGAGTTCGACTTCGGGGGCGGCGGAAAGACCGTGCTGCTCCGTGCCGACATGGACGCAGTGCGGGTCAACGAGACGCTGAATCTGCCGTACAAGTCTGAAACCGAGGGTGTTTCCCACAAATGCGGGCACGACGGGCACAGCACAATCATGTTGCGCGTGGCGGAGATGCTGCACGAGAAGCCGCTGCCATCGGGCAGAGTGCTGCTGCTCTTCCAAGGGGCGGAGGAGACCGGCGAGGGGGCGCGGCAGATTCTCGAAAGCGGAATCCTGCAATCCTACAACATCGATTGCGCCTACGCCCTGCATAACATCCCTGCCGAACCAGTCGGCACAATCATTTGCAGACCAGGAAGTTTCACCTGTTCCGTCATCAGCTGCGACATTGTGTTAACGGGCAAAACCGCCCACGCCGCCGAACCGTGGAACGCGGTGTCCCCGTATGCGGCGGCGCAGCGCATCACCGATTATGTGATGGCACTGAACCGGCACGATGCCCTTCAGGATGATTTCTGCGTGGCCACGCTCATCGAATTCCGGGTGGGCAGCCAAGCCTACGGGGTGGCCGCCGGCGACGGCGTGTTGCGCTTCACCATCCGCACCCGTGAAGACGACCGTCTTCAGCAGATCATCTCCGAAATCGAAGGTAAAGCAAAAGTGGAAGCCAAAGCCGATAACCTGCAATGCGAGATTCGCTGGATAGAGTATTTCGCCGCCGCGCACAATGCAGAAAAAGCCGTGCAGTCTATCAGAGAATGCGCTGAGTGTCTGCATTTTTCCTATCAGGAAAAGCCGGTTCCCTTCTTCTGGGGTGAAGACTTCGGACTCTTCACGCAGCATTACCCTGGTGCGCTGTTCGGTTTGGGCTCTGGCACCCACCAGCCGCCCCTGCACCATCCTGACTTCAACTTTCCGGATGATATTATAGAGACGGGTGCGCGGATGTTTTATTCCCTAATCTCTATTTGAAGCCTTCTTCTACCGAGATTTTGCTTCCGCTGGGGGTGCTCAAGGGATACTTTTTGTTTCTGCACAACCGATTCAGAATACTCCTTCTGTTCACAAATCACTGTTCATTATTCACAAAAAAAAATGTATTTTTGCCACTCGTAAAATTTTTGCGCCAAAATGTAGTAAATGAGTTTCTAACCCGTTAAACGAAAGGAGGTTATTTCATGGTTGACACCATCAATTTCGGTGCCTACAAATGGCATCACATCACCAATCCGACTGTAGAAGACTTGGATTTCTTACGAGATAACTTCCACTTCCACCCGTTGGACATTGAGGACTGTTCCAGTTTCGTCCAACGTCCCAAAATCGACATTTACGACGACTATTTCTTCCTGGTACTCCATTTCCCGCTGCTCGACCAGCGCACAAAACTGGTGAAAACCGAGGAAACCAAGATGTTTTGGGGGCAAGACTTTCTGATTACGGTGGGCAACTCGCATTACGTGGTGCAGGACCTTTTCAACCTGAAAAAAATCGATCCGGAACCTGAGGACGAAGACGAAATCAGTGGCACCTCCGATGCCATGCTCTACCATATTTTATACAGAATGATGAAGGAAACCTTCCTCATCGTGGAGCGTCTCGGCACTGAAATCGACTTCATCAGCCGAGAGCTGTTCAGCAGCAAACCCGAGAGAATCATCGAGCAGATCTCCATCATCCGAAAAAACATCATCCAGATGAACACCATGTTCAAACCGCAGCTGCGCCTCTTCAAGATGTTTGAGAGCGGCGAAGTGAAAGGGTTCGCCGACGACATGGAAGAATACTGGGGCAATATCCTCGACTTTTTCCAGAAAATGTGGGATATGGTCGATGACTACGGCGAATTGGTGGCCGGCCTCTCCAACACCTTCGACTCGCTGCAGACCAACAAGACCAACGAAATCATGCGCATGCTGACCATTATCTCCACCATAGTGCTTCCATTGACCTTTATATCAGGTCTTTACGGCATGAACGTGCGACTCCCTTGGGCGGAATCCCCTTACGCATTCCTCTATGTCATGGCACTCTGCCTCCTGATTTCCGCAGTGTTGATTATTTTCTTCTTGAGAAAGCATTGGTTGTGAATGATGATGGGTGAAATGTACAGGACGCCGTTGAAAATATTGCAGTTAGAAAAGGGCGACTTCCATACGTTGTTGAACGGGTCGGTGGGTGGCCATCGGATGCGAATCGTCTTAGATACGGGCGCTTCGCACAGCTGTATCGACAAACAGTTTGTGAATCAGATATTTCCGGATATGGATATGGAAAAGAACGAGGGAGTGAATGCGGGCATCGGAGGAATGGGCTTCGAAGTGCTGGTGGCCGACCTTCCCGACTTCCGGCTGGGTCGCTACCGGCAAGCATCCTTCCCGAACACGGCCGTCATTGACTTCACCCATATCAATAACGCCTATCGGATGCTGCATCGCAAGCCCGTGCAGATGATTCTCGGCAACGACTTCTGCATCAAGCACAAAGCTGTCATCGACTATGAACGCAACCAATTTATTTTCCACAAGTCATAGTCATTAGTCATAGTTATAGTCATAGTCATAGTCA
>JAFXPL010000173.1 GCA_017527945.1 Bacteroidales bacterium
CTTGGCAATCATATAGGCGAGACCGCTGTTCTGCATGGCCACCTCCTGAATGAATTTCACGCTTTTCAGTTCTTCCGTCGGGGTGTTCACCAATTGTAGCTCTATGTCGTTGGGAATTGGGTACATATAGGCCGCCTGACTGCTGATAAGTAGTCCCGCGCCGCCCTCGGCCATCACCTCGCCGAAGGCATCCACGGCGTACCCCGTGCCTACCATGTCGAGGTTGACGATGTGCTCCGGACTGGCTTGGTTGGGCGAAGCACCTGCCGTGTCGATGAAATACATCACGGGACCTAGTTCGGCTGCCTTTCGGGCAAAAGCCTCGATGCTTTCCTTCTGCAAAGCGTTTACTACTAACGTCTCCACATCATATCCGCAGCGGCTGAAATCCTCGCCGACACGTTTCAGCGTTTCCTCGCTGATGTCGCCTAACAGGATTTTCCTGCCCGCCCCGATACGTCGCACGATGGCGGTTCCCATACTTCCGGCACCCAAAAGTGCCACTACTTGTTTCTTTTCGTTTCTGTCGAATATCATAATCTTTTCGTTTTAATTTGCGATATTGTAATACTAACCCGCGCAGTGACAGCCGACGCAAAGACAGCTGCGGGATAGTTTTTCATACTTTTCCACTGCTTTTGCCTTATTCAATATGTACTCGCCCTCGCCTCCACGAACTGCCACCTCCCGTCGCGCCTCACGAGACGGAAACAGAGCTGCAGGGGCCAGGTGTGGCGCCCGCCCCCGAACACCGCCGCCGTCACCCGGCTCCTCCCGGTTAGCGTGGCGCGGTCGCCCTCCACGGTGACCTCCGTCTGCTCGTGCACCGCCGTGTAGTAGTTGAGCGTGCCGTCGGCGATGGCATCGAGGTACTCCCGCTTCGATTGCCGCATACCGGTTATATGGACAAGCACAAAGTCGTCGGCGTGAATCCGGCTGAGGGTCGCCGTATCTTTGGCCACCATGGCATTGTACATTGTGGCGTAGAGTTCCCGGATCTGCTGTTGGTCGGTGTTTTGCGATTGGACGTTTGTTGCTGTCATAGCCAAAAACATTATCGTAACAAGTCGTTTCATCAGTGCGTCGCCTTGAGATACTGCAGGTCGCCGTACCAGTAGCTGGCCGTGCATCCGCCGTCTGCCAACACAACGTGCTTTCCTGCCGACACACGGCGGATGATGGCCTGTCCGATGCTTCCCGCGCCCACTAATACGGATACCTGTTTCATTTGACTTCAATTTTACCCGTAATTCTCAATGAGATATTTCACAAACTGCGGGTCGCCGAAGTTGAAGGTGCCCGTGTCGTGCTGGTTCAGCGTGGCAATCTTGGCCATATCGTCATCGCTCAGCGCGAAGTCGAAGATGTCGAAGTTCTGCGCCATGCGCTCCTTGTGGCTGCTTTTGGGGATGGCCACGATGCCGCGCTGGGTGAGCCAGCGGAGGGCCACCTGCGCCGCGCTTTTGCCGTACTTCGCGCCGATTTTCGCCAGTTCCTCGCTCTTCACGACCCCCTCGACTCCCTGACCGCCCAACGGCCCCCAGGCCATCATCTTCGTGCCGAAGTCGTTCAGCAGCGGCTCGATGCCCGTCTGCTGAATCAGCGTGTTGCACTGCAGCTGGTTCACCATCGGCTTCACCTCCACATAGTGGGCGAAGTCAAAGAAACGGCCCGCCTGGAAGTTGCTCACGCCGATGGCGCGCACCTTGCCGTTGCGGTAGGCTTTCTCCATTGCCCGCCAGGAGCCGAACACGTCGCCGTAGGCCTGGTGGATGAGCAGCAGGTCGATGTAGTCGGTCTGTAGCTTGCGCAGGCTCTCGTCAATGCTCCTCGCGGCCTTCTCCTCGCCGGCATTTGCGATCCACACTTTCGTGACGAGGAACAGTTCTTCGCGCTTTAGACCGCTCTTGCGCCAGGCGTTGCCCACGCCCTCTTCGTTGGCGTAGGCCTGCGCCGTGTCAATCAGCCGGTAGCCGACGCTCAGTGCATCGCTGACACAACGCTCGCACTCGGCGGGGCTCACCAAAAACACGCCGTAGCCCAAAACCGGCATCTCCACTCCATTGTTTAATTTGATGTATTCCATAATTTTTTCTTTTTACAATTGTTTGTGTTATAACGATGCGACCAGAATCTCCTTGATGTCTTGCTCCGTCAGAGGCACGTAGGCGTTCTCCAGTCCTTCGTTCACAGCAATGTGATGAGCCATTTCGTCGATGCGGCTGTCGTCGATGCCTACCTCACTCAGGTGCATCGGGATGTTGATGCTCTCGAAGAAGGCGTAGGTGGCATCGATGGCCTTTTCGGCAATTTCCTGTTTCGGCAACGAAGCGGAGATGCCGAAGACGTTAATACCATATTTCACGAAACGGTCGAGGGTGCGCTCGCTGAGAATATGGCGCATCCAACGCGGTGTGATGATGGCCAGGCCTTCGCCGTGGGTGATGTCATAATAGGCGCTCAGGGCGTGTTCGATGCCGTGACACGGCCATCCGGATGGACTGTTGCCGAGCGAGAGTATGCGGTTACAGCCGTAGGTACAGCAGAGCATCATCTCGGCGCGGGCAGTGTAGTCCTCGGGGTTCTCAATGCACTTGCGACCGTTGACCATCAACGAGCGTAGCATCGACTCGCAGAAACCGTCGTTCAACAGTGTTGAATCCTCGCAAAAATATTGCTCGATGGTATGGTTCATGGCGTCTGCGATGCCGGCAGCGGTCTGTTTCTTGCTGACAGTGAAGGTGTAGGTCGGGTCCAGAAACGAGCATACGGGGAATAGCAGCGGATCAATGTAGCCTATTTTGTCGTTGGTCTCGGTGCGCGAGATGACACCGCCGCTGTCGTATTCACTGCCTGTAGCGGCAAGAGTGAGGATGTCAACGATGGGCAGGGCAGCCTTTGCCTTCACTTTGTATGTGATGAGGTCCCACGGGTCGCCATCGTAACAGGCACCGGCAGCGATGGCCTTCGAGCAGTCGAGCACCGAACCGCCGCCCACGGCAAGGATGACATCGACTTTGTGTTCCTTGCAAAGGCGTACACCATCCAGCACGCTGGGGTCATATTTCGGGTTGGGCTGAATGCCGCCCAGTTCCACGATGTCGTAGCCTTTCAGCAGCTCTATGACTTTCTGATAAAGTCCTATTTTCTTGATACTTCCGCCTCCGTAGGTAAGGAGGACTTTCTTGCCAAACTGTCCCATCACTTCGGGAAGTTTCTCAACGACGCCCTTGCCAAAGATGAGGCGCGTCGGGGTCATATAATTGAAATTCTGCATAATTTTTATTTTTTTGTTAATATTCAGATACTTTTTAATATCCTAAATTTTTCAGCCATTTCTCCACCTTCGCCTTGCCGCCGCGCACCTCGTGGCCGTAGATGCTGAACTCGCCCGTGACGTTGGCCTTCGGGAAGGCTTTCCGCACGTCTTTGGCGCAAGAGGCCAGGCCGCTGCCCTCGTGGGTGGTGAAGGGGATGACGGTCTTGCCGTCGAGGTTGATGTCCTTGAACAGCGTGAACATGATCTGCGGGTAGGTGCCCCACCACACGGGACCGCCGATATAGACCGTGTCGTAGCCGCTGAGGTCCGGAGCGGTGCCTTCGTAGGGCGGCAGCTCGCCCGCGGCGGCCTCCTTCTTGGCCAGCTCGATGAGCGGTGTGTAGGCCATGCCGTCGTATTTGTGGGTGACGATCTCGAACTGGTCGGCGCCCGTGATTTCACTGATGTAGTCGGCCACGATCTTGGTGTTGCCCGTGTCGATGACGCCGACGGAATAGTTGTCCCCCGCATGGGAGAAGAAAATGACGATGGATTTTTTCATGTTTCCGGAATTTGTTTTTTGTTCGTTACTGTTTTTGTTCTGTCCGTTGCAGCCGGTGGCCATAACCACGACCAGAACTGCGATAATGATGTTCTTGAATTTCATAGTTCTTGATCTATTTGTCAATGCTGATGAGTTTGTATTTGCGGGTGCCGAGGCCCAACTGTTCGGCATATTCCACCGTGTGGACGCCGTGTTTCTTGTTGATTCGATCCACGAGGGGCTTCGCATCGTCGCCGTTGCTGTTCGTATGGTTGAAGACTAAGTCAAGGCAGGCTTGGTCAAGGGCCACGGGGTCAGTGCTGGCAAGGATTCCGATGTCGCGCAAGCATGGTGCTGAAGGGTTTCCGTCACAATCACAGTCCACCGACATGTTGTTCATTACGTTGATGTAGATGATGTTCTTGCCAGGTTGTTTGAAATAGTTGTGCACCGACTGTGCGGAAGCGGCCATTGACTCTAAAAAGTCGTCCTGCTCCACAGAAGTCCAGTTCGACTGACTCTTGCCGCCAGTACGGATGTAAATCTTGCCGGAACTCGATGCCACACCGATGCTTTGGTTCTTCAGCACGCCGCCGAAACCGCCCATCGCATGCCCTTTGAAGTGGGCCAGGTTGATCATAAAATCGTAGTTGGCAAGATGCGAACCTACAATATTGTATTTCAGATGTTTAGTGTCCGTGACAGGCAAGTGCATCGTGTCGTCCTCGTCCATGATGTCAACGGCGGCAATCTGGTTGAAGCCACGCTCTTCGATGGCTTTGCGGTGGTTGGCGGTAGTGGAACGGTTGCCACCGTACGCCGTGTTGCACTCCACAATGGTACCATTCACCATCTGTACAAGATCCTTGATCAGTTCGGGGCGCAGATAGTTGCTTTTGGCCGACTCGCCAGTGGAGATTTTCACGGCCACGCGGCCTTCTGCCGGCACACCAAGCGCTTTATAGATATTGATCAATGCTTCGGGGGTGATTTCCTTGGTCATATAGACCACCGAACCCTGAGGTTGCTGTGCGAAGACTTCCTCTTTCGGTTGACAGCCGAGCAGAATCAGCACGGCAACAGCAAAGAATGTGATTTTTCTCATAGTATGTCTTTTTTATTGTTGATTTTCTGGAATCACCCTGATCACCTTCGCCGGATTCCCTCCCACAATGGTATTCGGGGCC
>JAFXPL010000014.1 GCA_017527945.1 Bacteroidales bacterium
CAGTCGCGCTCAGAGAGTACTCGCTGACCGTGGTGCCGCAGTTGGCCTGCACATAGAATTCGAAGGAAGTGGCGTCGGCCAAACCGGTAACCGTGAACGGGTTGGCATCGGCAGCAACCACAGTACCTGTGCCTTGCTCAAAGCCGACAGGGCCGTATTCGATGTTCCAGGCTTCTTCGGAACCGCCGGCAGTCCAACCAAGCGTGGCAGAGGTGGCGGTGACATCCGTAACCGTGAGCATCGTGGGAATCTGGCAATCGGGCTTCATCTCGACGGTAAAGTCGTCCAAGTTCCAAGAGCAGTTGTTCGTAGCGGAGGTGAAACGCAAGGTGATGCGAGCGCCATCCGGCACATTCTCACCGAAGGTGAACGGACCATAGAGCAGCGAGTGTGCGCGGTTGTAGCTGCCGGACTGGGCAGGAACTTGCAGCACTTCCACGAAGGTGGAGGCATCCGTAGGATCCGTGATGTAACCCAACTGCATGGTGCCGGGCGTGGTGCCGGTGACCATACCGTAGTAGCTGAATTGCAGCTCGGAGAGGTTGTTGGTGAAGGCGGGCAGCACCAACGTGGCCACGGCGCCGCTGTTACCCTTCAGTTCGGCAGTGTTCTTGCCGGAGTGAGATGCCGGAGTGTAGTTGCGGTAAATGAACGGGGAGTTGAAGCTGGTCAGCTCGGGAGTAGCCCAGCAATTGTCGAATGCCAGGTTGCCGGAACCGGTATAGGCTTCAAAATCCTCATTCCAGGGGTTCTCTTGAGTGATCGTGATCGGGCCGCACTCGGTTTGGAAGCTGAACTTGGAAGACCACACGCTCTGGTAGCCGAGACCGCAGTCTGCCATCACATAAACGTCGTAATAAGAATAGGGGTTCAAACCCATGAGCGTGACGTGGTTCTCGCTCGCGCTCACCTGAGTACCAGTGCCGAGGACGAAACCGGCAGGACCGCATTCGACAATCCAGCTGGAAGCTTCGCCGGGATTCCAGGTAAGGGTGGCGGTGTTCTGACCATTCTCAGCCAAGGCAAGGCCTGTGGGAGCGGCGCAGATGGTCGGCATCGTGAAGTTGATGACAGACCAGTCGCTGGTCTCTTCCTCACCACAGAGAGCTCTTACCTTAATGTTGTACTGTTCGCCTTCGGTCAAACCGGAGAGGTCGAACTGGGAACCGTTCTGCACGTTCAAGGTGACGCTGTAGTCACTGTTGACACCGGTCACCACAGCCTCATACTGGTTGATGCCATCAACGGGCAGCCAGCTCACGTTCACCGTGTGGGCATGGGCGATGGCGACCAGGTTCTGCGGAGCGATACAGTTGGCCACGGTGGTGAAGTTCACCTCAGCCTCGTTGCTCAGACCGTTGGTACCGCAGTCGCTCATCACGCGAACGTTGTAGGACGTGTTCTCCTGCAGGCCGGTCAGCTCGAAGTGGTTATCGGCCAAGTTGACGGTCGTCCACTCGTCGGCACCCGCAGCCTTGCAGCCAAGCACCCAAGCGGTGGCATCGCCGGCCTCCCAGTTAAGGGTGGCTCCGGTGGTGGTGACATTGCTCACAATCAAGTTGGCGGGAGCGTTGCAGTGCTCGTCGCCGCAGATATAACCGGTGTAGTCAATGTTCATATTGGGAAGATTGGCACTGCGGCCGGTTGCCGCTGACGTGCCCGGATGTGAAGCGTATGATGCATCACTGTCGTTCCAACGATACATCACGGCATTGGTGTTATTTCCGGTGCATTTATAATACAAGGACTTGTATGCACCCGAAGAGCGAGAGGTCACAATGACCAAGTTGTCTGTCCCATTATAATAATAAGGGGTGGAAAGCGTGTAGGTCTCCCAACCGGCCGTACTGCCGATAGTGACGTTGTCGCTCTCATAAACAAGGGTCAAATCGTCCATGGAAACCCAATCCGTGGTGGTTTCGTTGTTCGCATGCGTGGTAGTGCCGATGTAGATCTTCAATGAGGAGCATTCCTGGGCATTGGCCGCGTTCACCTCCCAAGAGAGGCTGTTGATATAACCTGCCGTCTCAAAATAGGAGGCGGGATAAATCATCTGAATCCAAGAATTCTTATAAAACGATCCAAACGGAGCGTAATAGGATGTAGCGGTACCTGTTCCGATGCTCACATCCACATGACCGGTAGTGAGTTCTATGCACGGAACATAGAACTGGGAAGACACCCAAACGCTGCTGTTATCACCACAATTGGCTTTCACGCGCACATCGTAAACCGTCTCCGTGGCGAGGTTGTTCAATGTGACGGAGGCGGAGGAGGCGTTCACCGTCTGCCAGGCATCAGCATTGGCAGCCTTGTACTGCACTTCCCAGGCGTTCTGATCTTCAGGAGCGTTCCACGTGATGGTGGCGGTATGGCCCTCCACGGTGGCGGCGATGTTGGAGACCTGCGTGCAGGTGCTCTCCATCTTCACGTTGTCGATGGCGGCGGGAGTCTGCGTGCCGTTGGCGTTGTTGTTGCTCCAGGTGAAGACGAGCTTCTTGGCACCGGCATAGGAGGCGGGAATCAGAATCGTCTTGGTGGAGAACTCGCCCACGTTGTAGATGCGGGTCAAAGAGGTGGCAGGCAAAACACCGGCCTCGGGAGCCTCATCCAACAGGGAAACCTGCAAGAAGTCGTTAGCCTCGCCCATGCTTCTCACGTCGAAGGTCAGCAGCACATCGCTGGCGGGCAGCGTCACGTCCATGTAGGCGTGCGAAACGGAAGCAGCCGATACATTATATTTATTAGTAAGACCGTTGGAGGAAGAAATATAGAGCTTGCTGTTGTCGAAGCCCGCAGCCTCGCCGATATACCATTTGTTGGCATTCTCGCCGTTCACGAGGGTCCACAGTATGCCGGAGTTGTTCTCGAAAGAGCAGGTGAAAGGCAGGGCATTGGTGATGATGTCGGCGTTGCTGCGCGGATAGAGTTGCGGGACACCGTTGTAAAGCGTCACCAGACCCACGACGGATGCGCTTTCCCCACCCGTGAAAGTGGCGGAGACTGTTTTGTAATTGTTACGGACAACAATAGTGCTTCCGTTTTGGGAAAAATTCACATTAGTGGCGGCGCTGGTGTTGAAGGAGCCTGCGGCGAACTGACCGTCACGGAGAAGCACCAGATTGGAAACATACTGGGCGGGGTTGGCCAACAGTTCGGCAACAGTGACTTCAACAGGAGTGACTGAGCCTGCAACACCTTCTGCGGTGTTCAGCGTGGGATACATTTCCATAATGCCGTTGTACTCGACAAGGGTACCGTAAAGACCGGAAATCACATCACCTTCTTGATATTCGGTGGTGATGGTGTAGGGGGTATTGTCATAAATCAGCAAGCCGCCAGTGGCATCCTGAACGAACAAGTTTTTCCCATTGCGGAAAACGTAATTCACATCACCGGTGATGTGGTACAGCTGGTTCTCCGTACCGGCCTTGAAAGCGGCGATATTGGCCACCTCGACCGGGAAAACGTAATTGGCCGTCGCCACTGCGCTGGTGTCTTCACCCAAAACCGCACATGCCGACACCGTAGTAGTGGCACTCACTGTGAAGGGAGCATTATAAAGAACCGCATCACCGCCATTGATAGAATAATAGATGTTGGCACCTGTGGTGGCACAAGACAAAGAAACCGTTTGAGGAGTGTAGTAGGAACCTGCAGGGACGGAGAAAGTGGGGGTTTCCACCACCACGGAACCAACCTCACTGTAGGTGATGGTGATGCTGGCAATGCGGATATGGCCGCTCGTGCTGTTCACCGCATTGTAGCACTTCACGCCCTCCACAGCATTAAGACCGGAAATGGCGCACACATTGCCGGAAGGGGTCATCACGACGGCTTCGCCACCATCGGCGATGAAGCCCATGTTCCCGGTATTGCCGGCGTTTTCATTCACCGAGATACCGTTGATCTGATATCCTGCGGCAGGAATCAACGTGATGAAGTTGCCGTTACCACTGCCAGAGTAAAACCGAATGGCAGACCCCGTGTTGTAATATTTCGGGGGGTTACTGGCTTCACCCTTGCCAGCCACGAACGAAATGTAATCGTTAATCGTTCCACTGACAAGTTCTGTGGCGTTCTCATACCCTTGCTCCGAAAAGACGAACGTCACCTCTTCGGCAAAGGCGTTACCGACCGCCATCAGCGTAATCAGCATGAAGGCGGCTAAGCGCTTGACCTGTCCGGTCAGCCTCTTTAAAATGTAAGCTTTTCTCATAGTTTGTAAATTTTATGAATAATAAATAATTTTAGTTTCTACCTTATTTTATTCGTATTTTTAATACTTTCCACTCAATCTACAACATACAGCATACCAAGCCGCAAAGATACTTTTTTTTTAATACAATAGGAAAAGGAAAATTTTTTTTCGCATAATATAGAAACTCGATTCGAGGTTCAGGTTTCGGGTTTCACCTATCACAAAAAAATGTATCTTTGCCCCCGTTTTCAAAAAGCATTCAAAAAATAAAAACACTTTGATATTATGAAAGACAACATCACAATGAGCCTGAACCCGCTCGTGAATTATTTCAAAAAAAGTCCGAAAGAATTCACCAAGGCGGACATGATCAAATACGTCGAGGAGAACAACATCCCGATGGTGAACTTCCACTATGTGGCTGGCGACGGCCGTATCAAGACCCTCGGTTTCGTGCTGCACAGCCGCGAATACTTAGAGCAGATCCTCTCCAACGGCGAACGCGTCGATGGATCCAACATCTTCCCGGCCTTCATCCATGCCGGTTCCAGCGACCTGTACGTGATCCCGCGCTTCTCCACCGCTTTCCTGAACCCGTTCTCCGAAATCCCCACCCTCTCCTTCCTCTGCTCCTACTACAACAACGAGGGCAAGCCGTTGGAGAATTCCCCGGAATACATCCTCCGCAAGGCCGCCAAGTCGTTCACCGAAGTGACCGGCAACTACTTCCAGGCCATGGGCGAGCTGGAGTACTACGTCATCGGCGAAGAGGATGACCTTTTCACCATCCCCGACCAACGCGGCTACCACGAGTCGTCGCCGTTCACCAAGTTCGAACATTTCCGCGCCGAGTGCATGCTCAACATCGCCAAGATGGGCGGCCTCATCAAATACGGGCACTCCGAAGTGGGCAACTTCACCATGGACGGCAAGATTTACGAGCAGAACGAGATCGAGTTCCTGGTGACCGACGTGCAGGATGCCGCCGACCAGCTGATCCTCGCCAAGTGGATTATCCGCAACTTAGCCTACGAGTACGGCTTCGATGTGACCTTCTCGCCGAAGATCACCGCAGGCAAGGCCGGCAGCGGCCTCCACATCCACACCTGCATCGTGGATGCCAAGGGCAAGAACCAGATGGTGACCAAGGGCAAGCTGAACAGCATCGCCAAGACCGCCATCGCGGGCTACATGACCTGCGCCAGCTCCTTGACCGCCTTCGGCAACACCAACCCGACCTCCTACTTCCGCCTTGTGCCGCACCAGGAGGCTCCCACGTCCGTCTGCTGGGGCGACCGCAACCGCTCCGTGCTTGTGCGCGTGCCGCTGGGCTGGACCCACAAGAACGACATCGTGGCCGAGCTGAACCCGTTGGAGAAGCCCGTCAACAAAGACCGTTCCCAGAAGCAAACCGTCGAGTTCCGCTGTCCGGACGGCTCCGCCGACATCTACCTCCTGCTTGCCGGCCTCGTGTGCGCCGCCCGCCACGGCTTCGAGATGGAGAACGCCCTCGAGTTCGCCAAGTCCACCTACGTTGACGTTGATATCCACCGTGCCGAAAACAAGGCCCTCGTGGAAAAACTCGCCCAACTGCCCGCCTCCTGCTGGGAGTCGGCCGACGAGCTCAGCGCCCACCGCGAGATCTTCGAGGCCCACGGCGTCTTCGATCGCTCCATGATTGACGACATCATCAAACAGCTCAAGTCCTTCGACGACCGCAAAATCCGCGAACAAATCGCCAAAAAGCCCGAACTGATGACCCAAATGGTGAAGGAATATTTCTACTGCGGCTAATCTTTTCCGACAATTATCCATTTATTATATGATTCCCCACTTGGTAGAGACGCAAATTAGCGTCTCTACTTTTTTTAATGTTACAAAACCGACACTTCGTGCGACATTGTCTATACGAGATGTTTTTTTAGAACAAAAATATTTCGATGTGGTTGTATTCAGAAAATTGTAATTTTGCAGTTTTGTATAGAACAAGAAAAATAAGATTTTTATGAAAGAGAGACATATACTTCTTTTCACTTTACTGGTAGCAGGTTTTTTGGTTGCCAAAGCCCAAAACAACGTGACCGTGCAATCGCTGCAGAACACCCATGTCGATACCATTCTGAAATACCACCTCGCGGGCGAAGGCGTGGAACTCACCAACGGGCGGTTCAACAACAACGCCGGCATCGTCACCTCCAACCAAATCGGGTCGTTCAACCGGAACAACTACACGCAGTTTCCGTTTGCAACGGGATTGATCATGACCACGGGTGCCTGCTCGGTGGCGGCAGGCCCAAACAGTTCAGGGAGCGCCTCCAGCCTCGCCAACGTCAGCTACACCGACGCCCTGCTGCAACAATATAACCAGGGCTACACCGTGCAGAACAGTGCGGCATTGGATTTCGACTTCTTAGCCTACGCCGACACGTTCGCCTTCAACTACGTATTCGGCTCGGAGGAGTATCCCGAATATGTCTGCGCCAACTACAACGACATCTTCATCTTCCTGCTTACCGGCCCCGATCCGGTGACCGGCGTGACCACTACCAAGAATGTGGCCGTGATTCCAGGCACAGTGACGGCGGCTAACCCCAACGGAGTGCCCGTCTCCATCAACACCGTGAACAACGGCGCCACCAGCAGCAGCGGTGTTTCATGCGAAAACGGAACCTATTCCGCCTACTATATCGCCAGCAATGCCGGCAGCAACGGCGTGGAATACAACGGCCGCACCGTGCAGCTCACCGCCGAGGGCAACATCCTCGCCTGTGAAAACTACCACATGCACTTGGCCATCGGCAACGCGGGCGACAACTCCTACGACTCCGGTGTCTTCCTCGAAGGCAAGAGCTTCCAGAGCGAAGTGACCACCAAATTGCTCATGCGCAATACCTACTGCCTCCACGAACCCATTGTCTTCGAATACCAAGCCGGAAACGTGGACACTGTCTATGTGATTACCCCGCACGGCGACACCCTCCGAAACGAACCCTTCACCATCCCGAGTGCCAACGCCAGCGACAGCGGATTGTACTACCTCTATGTCCATAAAGCCCTGAACTGTGTGGATTTGTGGGCATACGACAGCATCTTCATCCATGTCAAGAATGTCTTCAAACCCGACCTTGGCGAAGACCAGTGGCACTGCACCGGCGAACTGGTGACCCTGAACTCCGGCTACGAGAACAGCGAAGCCACCCTATCTTGGAACACCGGCGAAGATTCCGAATCCATTGAGGTCATCACATCGGGAGAATACATCTTAGAGGTCGAAATCTTCAATCCGGAATCCCAGTCCCGCTGCTATAGCTCCGACACGGTGGTCATCAACTTCTGGCCGCTGCCGAAAGCCGATTTCGAGGCGGACGTGCTCTCCGGCTGCACTCCCGTCACCTCCCGCTTCGCCAATCTCACCAGCACCACTTCCGACTCTATCCGATGCGAATGGTTCATCTTTGACGAAAACCTCGCCCTCATTGACTACAGCCCGGACCTCGCCCCTGTCTTCCATTTCAACGATGCCGGCACCTATTCCGTGAAACTCCTCGTCACCACGGCGGAAGGATGCCAAGACTCCATCACCAAATGGAACTACATCATCACCTCCCCGCAACCGCAAGTCGATTTCCAGGCTTCCCCGGAAATCAGCATGATGAGCGAGACCAACGGACAGATAGAATTTTCCGCTTACCTCTCCGACAATATCATCGGCAATCCCAACGCACACCTTGTCTGGACGTTCGGCGATGGCGAAACAGTGGAAAATGAGCCTTCCACCAGCCACATATATAGTTCCTGGGGCGACTATGTGGTCACGCTGGCCGTCACCACGGAAGGCGGCTGCGGCGACTCGGTGAGCCACACCATCGTCATTGAGGACGACCTGCGCTTCCCGAACGTCATCACCCCGAACGGCGACGGTGTCAACGATGTGTGGGCCATCGAGAACCTCAACACCGACATCAACTTCGAAGATCCGGACGGTTTCCGCCAAAACGAGCTGCGCATCAGCGACCGCTACGGCAAGGTGGTGTTCCAAACCAAAAACTACGACACCTGGTCGAAAGACGGGCAAATCTACCCGGGACTCAATCCGTTCTCCGGCGAAAACCTCAACGACGGCGTCTATTACTACACCTTCAAATACAAAGGAAAGGCCAAGACGACCACGTGGAACGGATCCATCACGATTGTACGGTAACGGCTGTTGGCTGTTGGCTGTTGGCTGTTGGCTGTTGGCTGTTGGCTGTTAGCTGTTAGCTGTTAGCTGTTGGCTATTGGCTATTGGCTGTTAGCTGTTAGCTGTTGGCTGTTGGCTGTTGGCTAAAGGCTAAAAGCTAAAAGCTAAAAGCTAAAAGCTAAAGGCTAAAAGCTAAAGGCTAAAAGCTAAAGGCCAAAAGCTAAAGGCCAAAAGCTAAAAGCTAAAAGCTAAAGGCTAAAGGCTAAACCACCGATCAGAAGGCCTAACGCCATCGTCAAGCCTTTCATGACAAGGAAGTTGCGTTTCGACTGCGCCATGAGCGGAATGCCGGCGTGGCCGTTCTGCGCGATGGAATTGGCGACCAGCACGGCGAAGGGGATGCTGCCTTGCAGGTAAAGCATCACGAAAATCAAGTGCGGGCCCGACACCGGCAGGAAACCCACTGCCACCGCGATGAGCAGCATCAACCACTTGGTCCACGCATGAGACCCCATCATCGTTTGCAAATCGACGAAATGGTTAAGGATTCCCAACACCAAAAGAGTTCCGAACGCATAGAGGAAGAGCTTGAACGCGTGTTGTTTGACGACGTGCTCCCACACGTGCTCGCGCAAAAAATGCAGCATTCGCTCCCGCCAGGGCCGCTTTTCCGTCGCATGGGCATGGGGCAAATGGTCCTCGTGAATGGGAAAGTCGTGATTTTCAAATGTAACGAATTTGTTTTCAGGTATTTTCTGCAAGATCAAGCCTACCACAAAGCCGATGGCGAAGAGGATGCCTGTCAGCAGCAGTGCGTTTTTCGGACTCTCGGCGGCGAGGAAAAGCGCCTCGTCGCCAAACGTGGCGACCATGCCGCCGATCAGTGCCCCGAAAGAGAGCATCCGGTGGGTGAAGAGCGACACCACCACGAAACCGCCCGCACACCCGGGAATCGCCCCGAGCAAACACGCCAGCGCGACCTCCGCCACGGGCTTTCCGTGCAGCTTGCGGAACAGCCGCCCCGAAGATGAGATGTTGACCGACTCCACCACCGCCATCAGCAAAAGCACCAACAGCGTGATGGAAACCGATTCCTTTAACGCCTCCCAAATAATATTGAATACGATTTGCATTTACAAAAATGACCCCTTAAACTCCTTACAAATTCAGATTCTTCGCCAGCGTCGGGTCTGTCTTTTTCGCGCCCCACACCTTGGCGGAGATGTCGTGCGCCTCCTTGGGTGTCAACAGGTCGTAATGCTCCATGGCGCGCTGCACGAAAATACACTGCTGGATCTGCGCCTTGTCGGTGACCACCGCGTCGGCAAGCGCCTTGCAGGAGGGATAGCCGCAGAGGTGGCAATCGACCTGAGGCAGGTTCTGGTTGATTTCGAACGCCCGCTTCATCTTCTGCATCGCCGCTGCCACGTTGTCGTCCATCTTGTCCATCGAGCGCGGCTCCACCGCACTGACATGGCGTTTGTCGGCCAGATAGTTGAAGTAGTTGAGCAGGTCGTTGTCCTCCGCATCCACCTCATCCGAGCATTTCGACATCCGCTTGCGCTGCCGCTCAATCATCAGAAAACGGTTCTCCGCCGTGAGGATGCCGCCGCAACAGCTGCCGTCACATGCTCTAAGTTCAAGAAAATCAATATCTTGAATATCCTCATCTTCCACCTTTTCCAAAAATTCCGACACGTTGTGGATGTCATCGATGGCCAAGTTGCGGCCCGTACGCAGCATCTTGGTCTCACCGCCGGTGAGCGGATAGGTGATGCTGGCCTTCGAGAGGCGGTGGAAACGGGTTGACTCGTCACACATCTTGTACTCTCCCGTCTTTATTACCCTTAACACCTTGCTGTACAAGTAGTTCATGTTAATTACGCCGTTCACAGGCGACTTGTCCTCCCCCACAGGGCTCTTGATGGCGGCAATCTTCGCGGCGCAAGGAGTCACATAGAAAATGCCGATGTCCTCCTCTGGGATGCCTTTCTCCGTCAGACTCTTCTTGATGTATTCGGCCGTGATGTCGAACGGAGCCTTCACAAGGTAGATGTTATCGACCAAAACGGGGAATTTCACCTGTATGAGGCGCACGATGGCAGGACAGAACGAAGAGATGACCGGTTTCTCGTACGGCACGTTCCCGCTTTCGAGGTCGCGGCGGATGTACTCCTTGATGAAGTCCACGCTCTTCTCCACCTCATACACATACTTGAAGCCGATGTGCAGCAGGGCGGAGAGGATGGTGCGCTCGCGGATTTTCTCCTCGAACTGCGCCAAAAAGATAGACGGCACCAGCAGGACCGGGTACTTGTAGTCATACACCGTCTGGAAGTCATCCTGTTCGATATAGATGGCGTTCATCGGGCAGGCCACGTAGCAGCGGCCGCAATCGACGCAGCGGTTCGGGTCGAGCACCGGATGCCCGTCCTCAACATGGATGGCACTAGTGGGGCACACGCCCGTGCAGTGGGAGCAACCGATGCAGAGGTCATATTTGAATTGTAATGCGTGGTGGAAATCTTCAGCCATGGGTTTGGTGAAAGTTTAGAGGTTTAAGCAGTTTAGGAGGTTAGGGAGTTTAGGAGGTTTAGGGGGTTTAGGAGGTTTAGGAGGTTAGAGTGTTTCTATTGGAAATAGTTCACAAATTCGATGGTGGTGCCTTTGCCCACCTCGGAGGTGATATTGAGGGAGTCGGAGTTGTTTTTGATGTTGGGAAGGCCCATACCGGCGCCGAAGCCCATCTCGCGCACTTTCTGGGAAGCGGTGGAATAGCCCTTCTGCATGGCCTTGTCGATGTCGGGGATACCAGGGCCCTCGTCGGCGAGGACGATCTTGACGTGGTCTTCCTCCAAATCCACGGTGATGTCGCCGCGATAGGCATGCGCCACGATGTTGACTTCCGCCTCATAGAGCGCCACCACGGTTTTCTTTACGATCTCGGGACTCACCCCGATCTTTTTGAGCATCCTTTTCACCTGGCTGGAGGTGGACCCCGCATTGGTGAAATCGCCGCCTTCTACATGATAAACAAAATTCATAATGCAAGATTTGGTTAACAATCAGGTTAATAAACAGCCGGCAGACCGGCATTGTACAGGATTCCCGAGGTCTTGTACATGGAATATTCCGTCCGGATAATCACCATGTCATTGTCCTCGGCCAGCTCCTTCATCTCGTCCGTCACAGTTTTGCCACGCACGATGAGCAGGTAGCTGATGTCGGACATTTCGCACGTCCGTATCGACTGCAAATTGCTCAGTCCCGTGAGCAGCAACAGGTTGTCAGCATCCTTCAGCGTGAGCACATCGCTCATCAAGTCAGAGGCGAAAACACATTCAATCTGCTGATCCAGATAGTCTTCACCACAGATAATCTCGCCTTGCACCAGGTCTTTAATCTCTTTGAGTGTCATTTTCAAAAATGTTTTCTAAAAAGAATATTTGATGAAATAATCCGCAAAGATACTTTTTTTTTAAATGGGACGTTCATGTAATGTTTTGTATTTTTTATGTACTTTTGCCGCGCGTTTTAAGGGTTAAAGGTTAAGGGTTAAGGTTTAAGGGTTATGGGTTAAGGGTTATGGGTTATGGGGCACAAGTCATAAGTCATAAATCACAAGTCATAAGTCACAAGTCATAAGTCAAAAATCAAAAAACAATATATGAATGTATTAGGAATCTGTATTTTAGCAAGCGTCGTGGTTTTGGTCGCGGGCGCGGTATATGTCGCGAAGATGGTGATGGAAGCGAAAGCGAAGATCGCCGCATTGGGAAACAGCAAGAAGAACCTGTCGGTGATGCTGCCGTTGCGGCTGCAGGCCTACGAGCGCATGGCCCTCTTCTTGGAACGCATCGACCCCAACCAGTTGGTGATGCGCATCCACAGCGCCGGACTCACCGTCTCGCGGGAGCAGAACCTCCTGCTGACGGCCATCCGCAGCGAGTTCGAGCACA
>JAFXPL010000174.1 GCA_017527945.1 Bacteroidales bacterium
ATATGCAGCCGACGACGATGCAGCAATAGGCTTTGGCTTTATAAATCCAGCCTGAATGAGAAATCCCAGAAGTTTGGTATTGCCATTTTTTGAGTTTGAGGTGTATCGCCACCTTCGTATTCAAAAGGAAAACAATGTCTGAAAGATGAAGCAGAAAAAAGACAAAGAACAGAAAGAACGCGACTTCGAGCGGTTAGTGCAGGAGCAGCGGCAGACCATCTACTCTGTGTGCTACCTCTTCGCTAACGACCGCCAGGAAGCGGACGACCTCGCCCAAGAGGTGCTGATACGCCTCTGGCAGGGCATCGACGGCTTCGAAGGGCGCAGCTCGGCCAAAACGTGGGTCTATCGCGTGGCCCTGAACACCTGCGTGACCCTCGACAAACGCAACCGCCGCCGTCCCGACTGTATGCCCCTGGAAATGGACATCGACCTCTTCGCCGACGAGGAGTCCTGTCCCGCGGCCAGCCGCCTGCACAAGCGCATCGCACGGCTGCATCCCTTCGACCGCGCACTGATTCTGCTTTGGCTCGAAGACCTGCCCTACGACGAGATTGCCGCCATCCTCGGCATCACCGTCGATAACGTCAGCGTGCGCTTGGTGCGCATACGCGAGAAACTCAAATCATTCACCGACTAAACCTAAAAACAGATATGGAACAGTACGAAGACATCAAAAGCGAACTGCAGCAGGAACTGCACGACCTGCAGCAGAATGTGGAGCAGCACAGCAGCTTCAACAGGGAAGTGTGGCAACGTGCGGTGAAACGATACAGTAAACAACTCTATCGGAAGAATTTGTTTGCCGCTATTTTTCTGGTGATTGTGATAACCGCTTCTAACCTTATCCTCCATTGGCCTTGGTGGCTTTTGCTCCCCGTTGACATCTTCCTGGCTTGGATTGTGTTGGACAGCCTTATTTCAACCAACGGTCTCCGAAAAGCCGATGTCCAAAGTCGCGAAGGGCTTCTCTCATTACGGGAAAGTATGCGTAAAAGCAGCTCTTACTCAAAGCGCAAGCAAATCATTATACGAATTATAGCTTTGATTTTACTGGTGGTTATGTTTATCTACCTTTACCTATATGAGCGCGATTTTTTTGCCTCTACGCTTATCGGAGGTATTGCCGCTTCTCTTGTTGGACCGTGGTTTGCCAAGCGGACAAAGAGACAATACGACGACCTCCGCGAAGAAATCGACGAGTTGCTGAAGGAATAAAAACGCAATCAAAAGTGAGGTTGTTGTGAACAAGGAAGTATGGACCAAATCCCGCCGCGTGCAGGATGCACGCCATCTCAGTAACCCCACACGAAACGAACGAAGTGAGTGCCGTGTGGGGTACGCGATGGGTATGCGCAGCTGTGTGTCGGAGACACACTACTATTCGTACCTTTGGCACGAGGCACAGGCTGGTGTCATCAAGAATGTAAGTTACAGAACGAATAAAAAGCGTATCTTTGCCACTCTAAAACCAAAGGTCTTATGAAACACCTCACCCTTATCTTCCTCCTGTTAACCGTCATCTCCTTCAGCAGCATCTTCGCTCAGCCGTCGTTCGAAGGCCGGCTGACCTACGTGCAAAAAACGTCGGGAGGGATGGCCTCTGAATCGAAGTTTGTGGAATATTATAAAGGGGATAATGTCGTGTCTGACATGCCCGATATAAAATCAAAAATCATCTATAGGGATGATTCACAAGAGCTTGTGAGTATCCAATCCATGATGGGAACTCCGATTGTCACCAGAAAGATGATGGAAAAAAGCTCCGACGACACGCCACTGCTGTTTTCGGACACCCTTGTTCCCGTCAACGGATACTCCTGTCTCCGGGTGGAATACGAGATTGAAACGGAAATGATGCAAGGGAAAAGCACCGTTTGGATCGATACCTCTTTCAAGATACCTTTCAATTATGGGGTTTTCGCAGACCTTCAATATGGGCTCGTGGTGAAATCGGAATCCGAGCTGACGATGAAAGGGATGAGGATGCGCACCTCCAAGGAGTTACAGGACTTGCGCTACGGAGATGTGGATATGGCGCTGTTCGCCCTTCCCGACGAGGAGAAGGCCATTGTCATCACTCTGGACGAGGAGGGCAAAATTGTCTATCGTGAATGCGACAGCTTGAAAATCAACGAGATGCTCACCCAGAAAGAGGGAAAGTATGTGGAAAAGATCTCCGATGAGGTTTTCGACAAGAAGGTGAAGAAGGGATACGTGCTGTTGGATTTCGGGGCGAGATGGTGCGGTCCGTGCCGGCTGCTGGAACCACGCTTGGAGAACCTTGCTCGCCAGCACCGCAAGACGGTTGCCTTCTTCAAAATCGACATTGACGAGTCTCCCGTGACCGCAAACCGCTTTGGCGTGAAAGTAGTGCCGACCGTCGTTTTGCTGAAGGACGGCGTGGAGGTCAGCCGCTTTGTGGGCGGCGGCCTTTCGGAATCGGAGATCGGGAGGTGGATTGAGGAGAATGCGAGGTAAAAGATAATCAAATGTTTTGCTTGTTCTGGTAGGCTTTCCACTTGTCAGGAATTGCCAAATCATAATCAGCAGACTTGAGATGCACAACATCTGGCAAGATGCACTGGCGGAATCTTGATTCATAACGTTCTAGGTTGATCACTCTTGATGTGCTGATACCACTCAAGCTGTTGGAACGATGGAAAGGAGGGAAATAGACAAATACTTTCGTCCCTGCCGCCATGGCCAACTCAATAGCGGGAATCATGTCGCTGTCGGCAGACACAACAATGGCCACATCGCAATGATGATTATTAGCATCATTGACGATTTGTGTCGCAATCCTGACATCGGATTCCTTCTCTTCGTATGTCTGAATGATATGGCCACAATTGTAGCATTTGATGTTCTTGCGTAGATATTTGCCTAAGAACAATTGGAACTTTGGATTCTCCTTGTTGGCTTGAAAAAAGGCGTTTTGTCGCAATGCTTTATCAAGATTGTCCGGTTTGGCAGAGAAATATTTCACACATACCAACTCCTGATTCGGTTTCATGAACATTTCAAAAAACTTCACGACATCCAACCAGTAATAACGCCTCCATTTCATGTTCTTTTTCAGACCATAATAGAGGTTAAACCCATCAACATAGACAATAACTTTCTGTTTATCCATTGTTTTCATTGTTTTTCAAAAAATAAGCCCACTTATTGGGAGTGGGCGAGCCTTAGTATATTCCACCTAAGGGGGATTCGGCGGCAAAGATACAATTTTTTTTATTACTTCATCACTTTTGCAAAATAATAGTATTTTTGCCAACGAAAAACATCTTCCGTAATGAACCCCGCCGCAAAATTTTTCGCCCTGTTCTGCGCACTGGCGCTCCTGCTCCCCGCGTGCGTCACCGTGCGCGACTGCGACGGGAACCGCTACCGCACGCTGAAAATCAACGGGATGCGGTGGATGGCGGAGAACCTGCGGACAACCCATTACGCTGACGGGAGCCCGATTGTGCGGGGCGAGGTGGCGGACAAGGACACGACTGTTGCCCGCTATTTCGACTATGGCAACAGCCAAGATTCCGTGCGGAAGTACGGGCTACTCTACACCTGGACGGCAGCGGTGCGCAATACGGGCAAAATCTCCACGATCGTGCAGGGGGTCTGTCCCGACGGTTGGCACCTGCCGGACGACGCGGAATGGACGGCCATGACACAGGGCTGTGTCGCGGAGGGCTACCAATATCGTATTCCCTTCTCAACCAAGAATATGCGGGTTATCAAACGGTTTGTGCATCCGCCCCGGAGCGGCTATCGCTATCCCGGCAACTACTCGAAAGTGGGCGAAGAGTCCTTCTGGTGGAGTTCCACGCCCTCAAACGACGGCACCGCTACGGGCCGCTATCTGGAGAACTTCAACTACCCCTGCCCGTATGTCTGCTTTGGGAAGGTCTATAACGGCTACAGCGTGCGCTGTGTGCAAGACGGGGCGAAAATCACCACCCCGAAGCTAAAAGTCAAAAATCGGAAAAAAGGGAACGTGCGGAGTGTGTCGCAGTTGGACACATATACCATCCCGCACAAAACGGTCATGCCTCGTTCTTTCTACTCCTTTGCTGAAAAAACGCAAGTGAACACCTGGTTCCATACGGAAGAAAAACAGGTTATTCTGAACTACTGCATAAATGGGCTGAAACCGTTCTCCACATTCCAGACCCCCGGCTACCTCACCTACTATTTTCCACTCGACCGAAACCATCTGATTTACAACTGCGTCTTCGATTCTCTCACCTATCTTGTTGACAATCATTCAGATGTAAAAGGAACGGTCAAAATGAATCTATGGACAGAGGGCGGGGACAGTGTTGTCTTCACAAATTTCAGCTGTCACTACTACGTGCCGATCACTCCGGATTCGGGCTTACTATATTGCAGTACATTTCTGAAAAACATCTTCGACTATCGGCTTGACACGCGAATCAGGATGTTTTCACGTCCGATGTTCCATGTTTTTTCGTATAAAGACGGGCAGCTCAATCCGATTCGCGACCTTGGCACATATCCGGCCATCCACCGTAGCAAGGACAATACACGCTACAACTACCACTTCACCTCCACCATGAACAAAGACACGGATTTGGTGGCGATATACACCTTCATCGATTCGCTGTATGTTATCCACCGCGACGGCACGCAAGAGCAGCACTATATCCACAGTAAGCACCAACGGCATGTCCAGGAAGAATTTGACACGGCCAACACGTACAATTACACGGAATTAGCCCGCACGGAGAGTGCCAAAACCTCGTACCTTGACGTGGTTTATGACAGTTACCGGAACCTGTACTACATTACCGTTTCCAGACCGATGCCCTACGAGAACAGGGACGGTACCCGAAACAAAATCTCCGACAAACCTTGGTCGCTGCTGGTGCTGGACTCCTCTTTCCGGCAAATTGCGGAGATGGACATGCCCGACTGTTTGAGCAAGCATGAGCTCATGGTGGTACCGAAGGGGATTGCCTTAGCCGACAAGCGGCTGTCCGACGAAGAGAAAACCTGTTTTGTGATATTAAGATACAATGAAAAAGACCTGTATAATACTGACATTGCTGTTGTTCGCAGGCATTCTCGCGGCGCAACCAAACGGAAATGACCTGAAACGGCACACCCGCTTCTTCAAGGCCTACATGCACGAGACATTCCCGGATTTCAAGATCCGCGACGGGGAGTACCTGTTCATCCTGCCGACGGGCTGCCGAAACTGTGTCGAGCAGGCAACTGACTATCTGAGTGCGCATTTGGACCTGATAACGGGAAAGTACCAAGCGATGCTCGTCTCTGCCGCCACCCTGAAAAAGCTGCCCTCCGACATCAGCGAAAAGGTGCCGAACCTGCTGTGTGACCCCACCGACAAGCTTGACCGCATGTCGTTCGGCATCGACGGGGTTTCGGTACTGAAAATCAAGAACGGAAAGATTGTAGCCTGCAAGAGTATGACCCCGGAGGATTTGAAGAAAGACCCGGCAGCGTTTTTTGTGCCGATAGAAACGGAGAAATGATTCTCGGCTAACTGGGCGAATTATGCGAAAATTATTCCCGTTGCAACCAAAGACCCATGATTGGATCTGATAAAAATATTTTTTTGTCCTCAATTACAATGAGATCCTTGTCCAATAGGGATTTCTTGATGATGTTGACGTTAGCGGATGATCCTAAGTGGTAGTCTCGTATGATTTTGGCAGAAGACAAACCCGTGTGATTCCCATCTGCTACGGCTCGCAAAAAATTCATTTGATAGGCTGTCAGTTCTTCGGTTTTGGCTTCGAAAACATCATTGCATTGATCCACCAACTCTTGGAGTGCATCCGCAAGTATCTTTTCCGACACTTTTCGTGTGGTTCCCTGAAACACATACCAAGACAGTTGCTGTACGTACGAAGAGTTTCCATCAACATGTTCCACAATCCACAACGCCTGGTTCCTTGAAATGACTTTCCCCTCCTGTTTGAATTTGTCTATGATGTATTTTACCCAATAGTTGGCTGGAATTCGTTGCAAATAGAGTATGTCTCCGAATTTGTAAAATGGCTTTGTGTTGTCATCGAAAAGGGCCTCCATCATGTGTTTCCTGCTCCCGAACAAGCAGTAGGAGGTTCTCTCATGATGCTGCCAAATCGAACGAAGTTCGGTCTGAAACTGCAACGAGTCAGGGTAGTTTCCAATTTGCTGAAACTCATCCACACATACCACGATTTGAATGTTTTTGCGTTGTGCTATCCTTTCCGGCAATTGGAGCAAATCGTCCATAGAATGATCTTGTGGCGAAAGCTGTAACTTGATGGTCATTTCACTCATTGGGTCTGCAGAAGCGTTCACCCCAAAACTAAAACGACTGAGAAAGTTTTTGGCATTCTCCATCCATTCCTCCATCTTGTTAGCCGTTTGGGATAACACCGCAGAAGCAAGCTTTTCACAAAATTCCTCCCTGTTGCGACACTTCTGCACATCAACATACACAACTTTCAATGACTTATTCTCTGTCAACCCTTTCACTTTTTTCACCAAAGATGTTTTACCCCATCGACGTGGAGATACAATGAAGGTGTTCACGCCATATTGAAAGTTAGAAACCAACTTGGTTGTTTCTTTCTCTCTGTCAGTAAATGTGTTACCACTAACAGTCTTCCCAAAAACGAACAATTTTTCCATATATTAAACTAATAAGGTTATAACTAATAAACGTATTAGTTATAAGATTATTGCATGAAAATCAAAACAATGCATAATATACTGACAATCAACAATTAAAGACATATTTACACTTGTCACCCGCTCCTTTCTATTGCCATCGCCCATAAACAATAAACCATACCCCAGCTTCTATAACCCATAACCTATACCATAACCATTAAAAATACTATCTTTGCCGCATCAAATTAAAACCTACCAACTATGGCTATCTTAGTAAAAAACATAAAGCAATTAGTCCAGGCGGAACCCAAATCCATCAAGTTCCGCGCCGGCAAGGAGATGCAGAACCTCCCCGTCATCGACAACGCCTACCTGCTCACCGAAGGCGACAAAATCAAGGAATTCGGCAAGATGGAGGACTTCAACCCCGACATCCTGAAGAAAATCAAGGAGCCCATCGAGGAGATCGACGCCACGGGCAAGTTCGTGTTCCCCTCCTTCTGCGATTCCCACACGCACATCGTCTATGCGGGCAGCCGCGAGGTCGAGTACATCGACAAAATCAAGGGCTTGAGCTACGAGGAGATTTTCAAACGCGGCGGCGGCATCCTCAACTCCGCGAAACGGCTGCACGAAACCTCTGAGGAGGAACTCTACGACCAGGCTTGGCAGCGGCTGGAGGAGATGGCCTCCTTCGGCACGGGCGCGTGCGAGATCAAGAGCGGCTACGGCCTCACCACCGAGGACGAACTCAAGATGCTACGCGTCATCCGCAAACTGAAAGAGAACTCCCCGCTCACCATCAAGGCCAACTTCCTCGGCGCCCACGCGGTGCCGCTGCTCTACAAGGACAATCCCGACGGCTACGTGGATCTCATCATCAACGAGATGATCCCGATGGTGGCCGCTGAGGAGCTCGCCGATTTTGTGGACGTCTTCTGCGACAAGGGCTTCTTCACCACCGAGCAGACTGAGCGCATTCTGATGCAGGGCATCAAGTACGGTCTGCGCCCGAAAATCCACGCCAACGAGATGGCCTGCTCCGGCGGCATCCAAGTCGGTGTGAAATACAACGCCCTCTCCGTTGACCATCTGGAATACACGGGTGATGAGGAGATTGCGGCACTTTACAAGAGCGAGACGATGCCCACGGTGCTGCCCGGCGCGGCCTTCTTCCTCGGGATGCAGTGCGCCCCCATCCGCAAGATGATCGAAGGCGGTCTGCCGGTTGCTTTGGCTTCCGACTTCAACCCCGGCTCCTGCCCGTCCGGCAACATGCAGCTGGTCTTCGCCATGGGTTCCGTGATGTACAAGATGCTGCCCGAGGAGACGGTCAACGCCACGACCATCAACACGGCCTACGCCATGGACGTCTGGCGCGAGTTGGGCACCATCACGAAAGGAAAGATTGCTAACTTCTTCATCACCAAGCCGATGGACACGCTCTACTACATGAACTACGCCTTCGGAAGCAACAAGGTGGAACAGGTGTTCCTGAATGGAAAAAGAAGGTAATAATTGTAGAGACGCAATGCATTGCATCTCTACATCAAATCTTAACAATGTTCGTTGAATCTCCTGTATAGATATGTTTTGGCACATCTCTACATCAGGGCATCCCTAACGTAATCGATAAACTTCTTCAAATTGGTCCTGCCATACAGCCAAATCACCCGCTCCTTTTCACCCAACCTACTCACAACCACGTAGTTGGAACATCCATCCTGGTCTTTTTCGGAGGCGCAGACCCGCAACAGGTAGTCCTGGTCGTTGACCTCGAACACCACTCTGAACTGCTCGGTGGATTTCCGAATGTCCTGGTTGAACTTCTTGTATTTGTGGGTCTTGGGCTTGGCATCGCACGTGAGCACCTTCACGAAGGAGGCGTTGTGCGCTATCAGGTTGAGCCAGATCGGCTTCTGCGAAGCACTGTACTCGAACTTCTCGAAATGGCGTTTCTTTTCGTATTTGCCGAAAAGCTTGTCCAAATCGGCAGACTGGGCGAATACACCGCCGAAAAGCCCCGCGAATAACAGGCAAAAACCGATTTTCTTTAAAACACTTTTCATCATTTTGATTATTTGGTGAATCAACGTGTATGAACGGTTTTAATGGTTAAAAGTTTAATTTGTTTCAGTTTTCAAGTTCTCGAAAGTGCAAAGCTAAAAGCCAAAAACTAAAAGCTAATACTCCCTGATCCTGTTCTCTATCGCCATGATTGCGTCGCGGCACTGCGCGGCTAAATCGAAATCAAGGTCCTTCACCGCCTTGTCCATCTGTTTCCGCAACGCCTTCTTCTTCTTCTCCAACTGCTCCACATTGTACATCGTCAGGTCCTCAGCAGCAACCGCTAACTTCTTCTCCTTCCGCTCGTACGTCGCACCCATTTTCTGCTTGTTGTTGTCGCTGGCCATGCCAGTGAGCAACATCTCGTCCGACTTCACCACACCCTTCGGCACAATGTGATGCAACTCGTTGTATGCTATCTGTTTGGAACGTCGTCTGTTAGTTTCGTCAATGGTGGCCTGCATCGATTTGGTGATTTTGTTGGCGTAGAAAATCACCCGACCGTTCACGTGGCGCGCAGCACGGCCGGCCGTTTGCGTGAGCGAACGCACGTTGCGCAGGAAACCCTCCTTGTCGGCATCCATGATGGCCACCAACGAAACCTCCGGCAAATCCAACCCTTCCCTCAGCAGGTTCACGCCCACTAACACGTCGATGGCTCCCGCCCGCAAATTCTGCAGAATCTCCACACGGTCAAGGGTTTCCACATCGGAATGGATGTAGCACGACCTTATGCCAATATTGATGAGGTAGGTGTTCAGCTCTTCGGCCATGCGTTTGGTCAGAGTTGTCACCAGCACGCGCTCGCCCTTATCGACTGTGTCTTCGATTTCGTTCAGCAAGTCATCCACCTGATTCGTGGCGGGGCGTACCTCGATGGGCGGATCTAACAATCCCGTGGGGCGCACCACCTGCTCCACCACGATGCCGCCCGACTGCTCGAGCTCATAGTCCGCCGGCGTTGCGCTCATGTAGATGGTCTGCCCCACCAGCGCCTCGAACTCATCGAACTTCAGCGGACGGTTGTCCAAGGCGGCAGGCAACCGGAAACCGTACTCCACCAAGTTGATTTTGCGGGATCGGTCGCCGCCGTACATCGCCCCGATTTGCGGCACCGTGACATGGCTCTCGTCAATCACCAGAATGAAATCGTCGGGGAAGAAATCGAGGATGCAGAACGGACGCATCCCCGGCTCGCGCTTGTCGAAATAGCGGGAATAGTTTTCGATGCCTGAACAGTAGCCCAGTTCCTTCATCATCTCAATATCGTACGTTACACGATCTTCCAAACGTTTGGCTTCCAAGTGTTTGCCAATGGATTTGAAATAATCGCGCTGTTCGCCCAAGTCCAACGTAATCTGATTGATGGCCTCGTTCATTGTCTGCTGCGTGGTCACGAAGATGCTGGCCGGGTAGATGACGACGTTCTCCTCCTTGGCAATCACCCCGCCTGTCGCCGCCTCGATAACCGACAGAGACTCAATCTCATCGTCCCAAAAAATGATTCGGAAGGCGTGCTCGTTGTACGGCGGGAAAATATCCACCGTGTCGCCCTTCACACGGAACTGTCCAGGTTGGAGGTCCAATTCCGTGCGCGAATAGAGACTGGCCACAAACTTGAGAAGCAGCGAGTTGCGGTCTATGACCATACCCGTGTGCAGGTGCACGACGTTTTTAGCAAAATCATCCGGGTTTCCAATACCATAAATACATGAAACTGAAGCCACTACAATAACATCCCGCCTACCCGACATCAACGCGGCAGTGGTATGCAACCGCAGTTTTTCAATCTCGTCATTGATAGACAAATCCTTCTCAATGTATGTGTTGGTGGTTGGGATGTAGGCCTCCGGCTGGTAATAGTCGTAATAGGATACATAGTATTCGACCGCGTTTTCCGGGAAGAACTGCTTGAACTCGCTGTAGAGCTGGGCGGCAAGCGTCTTGTTATGGCTCAGAATGAGAGCGGGGCGGTTCACCTGGTTCAGCACATTGGCGATGGTGAACGTCTTGCCGGAACCTGTCACGCCAAGCAACGTCTGCGCCTTCTCCCCGTTGTTCAACCCGGCCACCAACTGCTTGATGGCCTCCGGCTGGTCCCCGGAAGGCTCGTATGCGGATGTCAGTTTGAAGTTCATGCTGCTTTTATTTTACTATTTTCAGTTTTTTATACATTATCCCTTTCACTATTCACCATTCACTATCAGAATAACAACAAAACGCCGATTATAGAAACCGGCGTTTGTTGAAATCTGCAAAATATTACTTTTAGAATCTGTAGCGGAGACCGACACCGACGTTGGCCAACCCATACCACGGACCATAAATATCGTTCCTGAAGCCTAATACATTGACCATCGGACGCCAATCCACGGTAAGGTTCAACGGAATGCCGAATTCCCATTCAAAACCAATTTGGGCACCCACATTCAGACGGACGGCCGAATAACTATACTCATTGTAGTAACGACCATAGCCAAAACCGACACCGGCAGCAGGACCCACGAACCAGTTCCAAATACCTTTGATATTGAACACCCAATCAAAAGAAGCGGTGGCATCCGCGTATGCCCAAGGATTCCATACATTACCCAAACCTGCTGTCACATCCACATACATGTCATCAAGAATGGAATGTTGATAAGAGAATTCAAGGTTGTAGCCCAAGCGGCCGCCAATGGCACGAGGCTGAGCGAAAGCGACACTTGCAAAAGCAAGCATGACAATCATTGTTGTAAAAAGCTTTTTCATACTATCTTTAATTTTTAAGTTTCAAAGCGCAAAATTAGTTTTTTTTAACGCTTTCAATTTTCATCAAAAAAATAGTTGTAAACAGATTCATATTCATAACCTTTTGCGTAATGACACCCTTTTCTTTTGAGTACCCAACCTAAAAAATTCTTATCTTTGCGCTTTTCATCTGAAAATAGAAAAACCCACCAAAATATTGATAATATGAAAGATATAAAACGCTACACGGTCACTTCCGCACTTCCGTATGCCAACGGCCCCGTCCACATCGGACATTTGGCCGGCGTGTATGTGCCCGCAGACATCTATGTGCGCTACCTGCGCAACAACGGAAAAGAGGTTCTCTTCATCGGCGGATCCGACGAGCACGGCGTGCCTATCACCATCAAGGCGCGCAAGGAAGGCGTGACCCCGCAGGACATCGTTGACCGCTACCACAACATCATCAAGAACTCTTTCGAGCAGCTCGGCATCTCCTTCGACATCTATTCGCGCACCTCCAACCCCACGCATCACGAAACTGCCGCAGAATTCTTCAAGTTCCTTTATGACAACGGAAAACTGATTGAGAAGACTACCCAACACTACTATGACGAGGAGGCTCATGAATTTCTCGCCGACCGTTATATTACCGGCACCTGTCCGCAGTGCGGCAACGAACACGCCTATGGCGACCAGTGCGAAGCATGCGGAACCTCCCTCAACGCCACCGACCTCATCAACCCTAAATCTGCACTGAGCGGCAACACGCCCGTGCTGAAAGAAACAAAACATTGGTATCTACCTCTTAATGAATACGATGCATGGCTCAGGGAATGGATTCTGCAAGGCCACAAGGCCGACTGGCGATCCACCGTCTATGGTCAATGCAAGTCGTGGATAGAGCAGGGACTTCAGCCCCGCGCCGTCACCCGCGACCTATCCTGGGGCGTGAAAGTCCCCTTGGAAGAAGCCGAAGGAAAAGTACTTTACGTGTGGTTCGACGCACCCATCGGCTACATCTCCGCCACCAAAGAGTGGGCCGAGGAAAATCATGCCGACTGGAAACCGTGGTGGCAGGATCAAGACACCAAACTCGTCCACTTCATCGGGAAAGACAACATCGTCTTCCACTGCATCATCTTCCCCTGCATGCTCAAAGCCCACGGCGGCTACATCCTTCCCGACAATGTCCCCGCCAACGAGTTCCTTAACCTCGAAGGCGACAAAATCTCAACTTCAAGAAACTGGGCGGTATGGGCGCATGAATATATAGAAGACTTCCCGGGCAAACAGGATGTGCTGCGCTACACGCTGACCTCCATCGCGCCGGAAACCAAGGACGCAGATTTCACCTGGGCCGACTTCCAAGCTAAAAACAACAACGAGCTGCTTGCCATTTTCGGAAACTTTGTCAACAGAACAGTAGTGCTTTCGCACAAGTATTATGGCGGAATCATACCCGAATGCGGGGTAATGACCGATTACGAGAATGAAATCATCGAAAAGATGAAGGAATTCCCGAACAGGATAGGGGAGTGCATCGAACATTACAAGTTCCGCGAAGCCCAGGCAGAGCTTATGAACCTCGCCCGCCTCGGTAACAAATACCTCACCGACACCGAGCCTTGGAAAAAGCAGAAAGAAAACCCAGAATATGTGAAGACCATCCTCCATGTATCGCTCCAAATATGCGCCTCATTATCCATTCTTTGCGAACCTTTCCTGCCTTTTACGGCAAAAAAACTTCAAAAAATCCTTAATTTGGACAACAAATGCTGGAAAGACGGAGGTAAAAGCGATCTATTGAAAGCCGGCAGCCAACTCAACCCGGCCGAATATCTGTTTGAAAAAATCGAAGACGAAACCATCGCCAAGCAAGTGAAGAAACTGGAAGACACGAAGAAAGCCAATGAAACGGCCAATGCAGATGTCATCCCTGAAAAAGAGCAGGTTTCCTTCGACGACTTCCAAAAGATGGACATCCGCGTGGTGACCGTCCTCGCTGCGGAAAAGGTGGCAAAAACCAAGAAACTGTTGAAACTGAAGGTCAACACCGGCATCGATACGCGCGAAATCATCTCGGGCATAGCAGAATACTACCAGCCTGAAGAACTTGTAGGTAAGCAAGTGCTCATGCTTGTAAACCTCGCCCCTAAAAACATCAAGGGAGTGGAGTCGCACGGCATGGTGCTCATGGCAGAAAACGCCGACGGAAGACTCTCCATCATGCAACCTGAAAAGCAGGTCAAGGAGGGTAGCACGGTAAAATAAAAATCAAACCCTTAATCCCATTCGTAGAGACGCATCTTGATGCGTCTCTATTTCATTTTTATAAGATATTTAGATGCAATACATTATGGTTAAAATGCCCTAAAATAGGGAGTTTTCAAACATTTCAACAAAATAATGGCACACAGAAAATTACATAGAAATAAACATTCAAAAGTTGATAAAAGGGGATTTTATCCAACTTATGCGAGTTACGGTTTGAAAACTTTGTGCATAAATATTGATTACTATAAAACTCCACAAATAGCCGCATTTTTGAACATTTTATATGAACATTTCAACCTTGAAAAAAAGTTGAATTTTATCCACTAATAAAAAAATGAAAGAAATTTACGTTCATATATCCTTCCTTAAAATCTGTATGTTACAATCCACATTATTCACATAATTGTGTTGATTAAATTTAATAACTCATATTTCAAAATTTTTCGATGTTTTTCTTTCAACAAATGAACAACCATAATTATCATAGAGAAAAAATATTTATTTCTTAGATTTAGATTAAGGCGGCAAAAAATGAGGAAGGTTTGTTTATCTTACGTTTATCTTTTTTGTATTTTTGCAGCCATTATATTTAGCGTAAAAATGAAAATATACATTGGATCTGATCATGCAGGTGTAGGTCTGAAAAAGCTTGTAAAAGAGCATTTTGCAGATCGTTTCGAATTTGAGGATGTGGGAACGTTCACGGAAGAAAGTGTGGACTATCCTGATTTTGCCCATGCTGTTGCTAAGCATGTTTTGGAAAGCGATGGTTCTTTAGGGATACTGATATGCGGGACGGGCAACGGCATGGCCATCACGGCCAACAAGCACGCCGGCATTCGTGCCGCCCTCTGCTGGTCGCCCGAAATATCAGCTTTGGCAAAACAGCACAACAATGCAAATATTGTGGTGTTGCCCGCTCGTTTCATTTCCCCTGATGCAGCTATTTCTACCCTTGAATCCTTCTTCAAATCTGATTTTGAAGGAGGTAGACACCAAAGAAGAATAGATAAAATTAACATGTGATGGTTAATAATCCTCTTTCTCATAGGGATTTTGAAGAACTAAGAAAAAAAGCTTATGCCCTTCGTCATAATTTTTTTGACGATATGGAAAAGCATTTGCTCAATCTTGAAGGAAATCTGCAAAAAAGGGGGTTCAATGTGGTTTGGGCTAAAGACGGCAATTCCCTGATGGAATCTATGGATAACCTGGCTAAGGAGCTGGATGCGAGAAGGGTAGGGGTTGACTCTAAATTGCCTGTTGATTCCTTATTTAAGGATATGGCGGATGTTATTCCTTTTGATGTAGTGGAAAATTCAGCTGATGATCTGGACATTTTGGTCATCGATGCTGATTTGGCCGTAAGCGATACCGGTTCCCTTGTTTTCATTGAAAGAAAATCGTCATGCTGCTTCAACAAGGTGAAAAATATGATGGTGATTGTTGACATAGATCAAGTTATCGCCAATCAGAAAGACCTCACTTTTTTCATCGCTCTTAAGAACATTTCGAAAACGGACAGTTTCCCGAAAGATGTAAAAGTGGTGCAGCATCAGCTCAACTATATTTTGCCTTCTGATGTATCCTTTGTGTCCGACCAAATGTACGCACAGGATGACATTAAAATCACTGTGTTTCTCTATATGAATGACATAGAGGCGATTATATCGTCTGACATCGATTTGCTGAAGGAATCGCTGTATTGCATAAAGTGCGGTAGATGCCTTGAAGTATGCCCTGTGGCAAGCGCAGGCGAAAAGCTGTCACCCATAGACCTCATTAAGTTGAACTGCCAGGACAAGTATAACCGCACAGAGCATGTCTTTTCCCATACAACCCTTTGCGGTGCTTGCGATGCGGTTTGCCCTGTACAAGTGCCCATTGTCAAACTGCTGCTTTATGAAATGCAGGTTTCCAACCAAATGGTTAAACCTTCTCGTCCTAAACAGCTCTATTCCCTTTTCGATAAGAGAAGCAAATTGAACAAGGTGAACGGATCATTCTTTAGGTACTTCTTCATCAAAAGATTTTTTGGAAAGAACAAAAACCTCTGCGGATACTTCCAAAGCCAAAACGGCGATTTTTTCAATGTAACGTATCAACCTCCTCACGAAGACAATCCAAATGAGCTCATCAAAGATTCAGATTTTGAATGATAAAATAAGGAATTTCCTTCGGAAATACTACCTTGATAAGATGTACAAAGGGATAATTATCTTTGTTATTATCCTTTTGGCCACTTTTATAGCGTTTTCTCTTTTCGAATATTTTTCCTATTCAAATTCTGTTGTAAGGTCCATACTTTTCTACTCCTTCATTTTGCTTGCTGTTGGCATTGCGGTGGCTTACATTATATTACCTGCGTTGAAAATATCAGGACTTGGAAAACAGCTGTCAAATGAGGAAATAGCCAAAATTATAGGTGACCATTTCGATCAAATTGATGATAAATTGTTGAATCTCTTTGAATTGCAGAAGCAAATGGAGAGAGGCGACTATGCCAGTTACGATCTGCTATCTGCTGCCATCGACAGCAAGATAGATTCCTTTAAGGCCTATTCCTTCGTGCAGGCCATCCCGGTGCAGAAAACGAAGCGTTTCGCGCTGTGGATGTTGCTCCCTATCGCCATCTTCCTTCTTCTTTTCTCCATAAAGAAGGAACTTTTCACAGAACCCACGAAGCGTATTGTCCATTATTCCGAGGTTTACGAGAAACCGGCTCCTTACTCTTTCGTGGTCACCAACGACTCTCTCAAGGCGTTCCAGTATGAGGACTACACCGTGAATGTGAAGGTTGAAGGAAGCGAAGTGCCCGATGAGGTGTTTATAAAGTACAAAAACCGTAATTACAAGTGTCAGAAAAACGCCAATTCCGAGTTTTCATATACATTTAGTAATTTACAGCAAAATACTGAATTTCAGATAAATACTGATGAAGTTATTTCTAAGCTTTATGAAATAGAAGTGTTGCCCAAGCCGGTTTTGCTCGGTTTCAATATTTCCCTCCATTACCCTTCGTACTTGAACAAGCCCGATGAGGTGCTCGAAAATGTAAGCAATCTGACGGTGCCGGAGGGTACGAAGATTACATGGAACTTCATAACGCGAAATTCCGACAATCTGATTCTTATGGTGGATGGTCATGAGAAGGTTATTTCCTCTGAAAAAGACAATTATTTGGTGAATGTAACGGCTTCCAATTCATTTACGTATTCCATTTTGAATAAAAACAAGTTCATGACAGGTAAAGATACCCTGACGGATGAAGTGACAGTCATAAAGGACATGTATCCGGATATTTATGTGCAGTCTCAGCAAGATTCCGCCTACCATGACCGTGTATATTTCAAGGGAAACATAAAGGATGATTATGGATTTACCAAGCTGCATTTTGTTTATAATAAGTTAGATAAGGATGGAAAAGTGATATCTTCCGGCAATGTTTTGCCTGTGAAGATACAAAACGGGGTCACTATACAGGACTTCTATTATTACTTTGACCAAGGCATGTTCGACCTAAATCCCGGTGAACAGATTGATTACTATTTCCAGGTTTATGACAATGATGGTGTGAATGGGGCTAAATCCACAAAATCCTCTGTTCAGACATACAGGGTTCGCACGATGGATGAAATTGAAAACGATTTGCATCAGGCGGAAGAGCAAACAAAGTCGGATTATTCTGATTTGCTGCAAGAATCCAAGGAATTGGCGAAGGAGATAGAGAAAATGCAGCAGAAAATGCGCCAAGAAAAAGAAATGTCGTGGCAGGATAAGAAAAACTTGGAAAAACTGATGAAAGACTATCAGAAACTACAGGAGAAAATTAATGAATTGAAGCAGCAGCAGGAAAACCACCAACAGGTGGAAAACCAGTATAAAAATGTGAACGAGGATATTCTGAAGAAGCAGGAGGAGTTGCAAAAGAGAATGGATGAGATTCTGTCGGATGAGATGAAGCAGATGATGAAGGAGCTTGAAAAGATGATGCAAGACATGAACAAGGATCAAATCCAGCAACAGATGGAGAAGATGAAACTATCCACTGAGGACATAAATGAATCACTTGATCAGCAGCTGCAGTTATATAAACAGTTGGAAGTGGAGAAGAAACTCAACGAAGCCGTCCAGAAAATGCGTGATTTGGCGGATGAACTCCGGAAAAATGCTGAAAAGACAGAAAATAAACAGAATACCAAGGAATCCTTGCAAAAATCGCAACAAGAGTTGCAAAAGAAGTATGATCAGGTGAAGAAGGATATCAAGGATATGAAAAAGCTGAACAATGAATTGGAGGATCCTACCAAGTTCAAGGATAACCAAGAGCTTCAGAGGGATGCCGATCAGAATATGCAGCAAAGCCAGCAAAATCTTGAAAAAAACAATCGCTCAAAGTCTGCGGATAATCAAAAGAAAGCTGCAGACGATATTGAGCAGATGGCAGAACAAATGGAACAGGATTTCAATGAGAGCGAACTGGAGAGCATCACGGAGGACATCGCCACTATTCGACAAATAATGGATAATTTGGTGAAAATTTCCTTCGATCAGGAAAACATACTGAAAAGGGCTCAAAAGATGAACTCTATGTCTGCCGCTGTGTCTGATGTGATGAAAAATCAGTTCAATGTGAAGCAGAATATGGCTCATATTGAAGATTCTTTGAATGCGTTGGCGCGTCGTCAGGCCGCTGTTAAGCCATTCATCCAAAAGGAGGTTACGAAGATACAGAGCAATATTGAAAGTGCGCAATCCGAGCTACAAAACCGCAGGATGTCAAATGCCTCTAAAAACCAGCAATTTGCTCTGACATCCATGAACAATCTTGCCTTAATGCTGATGGAGTCGATGAAGGACATGCAGGAGCAGCAGAAAAAAAGTGAGTCAAAATGTAACAAATCAGGAAATGGATCGTGTAATAAACCTGGAGGCAAAGGTAAACCCAAGAAGACTTCGGCAAGGGAACTTCAGCAACAGCTGAACCGGCAGATGGAGGCGATGAAGAAGTCGATGGAGCAGCAGGCCAAGCAGGGACAGACGGGTAAGCCGCAGCAGAGTATGAGTGAGCAGTTTGCCAAGATGGCTGCTCAACAGGAGGCTATCAGGAAAATGTTGCAGGATTATCAGTCCGAGTTGAAACAGCAGAATGGAGTGGGGGATAAAGCTTTAGACAAACTGATTGAGGATATGCAGAAGACGGAAAAGGATTTGGTTAATCGTCAGATTAATCAGCAAACAATAAATCGTCAGAAAGACATTGAGACGCGATTGTTGCAAAGTGAGAGAGCGGATATGGAGCGGGAGAAAGATAAGGAAAGGAAGTCAAACGAGGCTCGTCAAGTGCCAAATTTGAATCCTCCGAAAGAGTGGAAAATTGATCGTGAACAGAGTCAGCAAAACGAAATGCTACGTTCTGTTCCGGCAAACTTGAATTATTATTATAAGTCAAAGGCGAACAACTATTTTTATAACATCGAATAAATTAACGGCGTATGATTGAGATTTTACTAACTGACTTGAAAGAGGATAATTTTTACGAGGAAACATTGGGAACTATAGAGCGTATTTGTGATGACTATAGTATAGAGAATCATTTTGGTACGCTTTCTATGGCCAATCAAATGGTGTGTGACTACTTGATGTCTCATTCATTTTTACCCGTGGATGTTACTTTTAGAATAGACAATGCTGAAGTGTCATTTGAATACTCGCTTCAAATTGGGGATTTCAAATTTTTTGCTCAATCCGAAAGCAATGAAAATACTGCCCTTTTTGTGTTGAATCAGTTGGCAGATGAAATTATGTTTTCGACTGATTATGACGTGATTACTACGACTTTTCACGTGAAAACAAAATTTGCCATTCAACGAGCAGTACAACGAGAAAGAGTTATAAGCCATTTTGCAAATTTTTGATGAGGTATTTTTATACAGCCTTTTTATTATTTATTGCCTTTTTTGGGGTTAATGCCCAATCTACCAGAATTCTTTTTATTGGTAATAGTTATACCTCTGCCAATAATCTTCCTGAATTGGTGAAGCAAATTTATCTTTCTTCTGGTGAAGATTTTTATTATGCTTCGAGTAGCCCTGGCGGATGTACATTTCAGCAACATTGTACAGTATCATTGCCTTATATACAACAGGGTGATTGGGATTATGTGGTTTTGCAGGAACAGAGCCAACTCCCTTCTTTTCCTGAAAATCAATTTTTACAGGAGTCATACCCTTATGCCCGAGAATTGTGTTCGCTCGTTCGCCAATACAATCCCAATGCAAAAATCGTGTTTTATATGACATGGGGACGTAAGAATGGTGATTCCCAGAACGGGCAATTTTATCCCCCTTTGAACACTTACGAGGGAATGGATAGTCTGTTATATTGCCGTTACATGATGATGGCTGAAGAAAATGAAGCCTGTGTTTCCCCAGTTGGGGCAATATGGCACCAACTTCGCGACCATAATCCAGATCTCGAGCTTTATCAATCTGATGGAAGTCACCCTTCTTATTTAGGTTCATACATTGCTGCCTGTTCCTTTTATACGACGTTCACAGGCCTAAATCCGCTTGATATATCTTGGAATGGAACTTTGGATGCATCTACGGCCTTAATCGCTAAAAACGCTGTAAAAACGGTTGTTTACGATTCCCTTGAAAAATGGTGCTTTGAAAATGATACGATTGAGGAAGATTCTGTTTCTTCAGTAGTCGATTTCAATGATAATTTTTCCCTGTATCCTAATCCTGTACGTTCTCAAGTTCGTGTTCACGTACCTAATGCTGAAACAGGCGGCTCCATGGTGGTAATAGGGGAAAACGGCGTTATATGTAAAAGGTTGAATTTGGAAAGTGACATGACTTTTGATTGTTCTGAATTTCCAAATGGAATTTATGTTATGCGTTTGACTATAGGGATGCATAGTTATTCGAAAGTTTTCATTATAGAACATTAGAAATGGTAAGTTTTGAATTTCTCCGCGAGAGTCCGTTCGAGCCATCCGTGAAACATAAGCTGTGGCTTCACCGTGTCATACGACACGAAGGAAAGATTCCAGGTGACATATCCTATATCTTTTGCGATGATGAATATATGTTGGAGCGAAACATTTCATTCCTGAATCATGACACATATACGGACATTATTACGTTTGATGAATGTGAGGGTGACATTGTATCAGGAAGTATTCTAATCAGCCTGGAGAGGGTTGGAGAGAATGCATCAAAGTTTGGGAAAACTTTTCAAAATGAGTTCCTCAGAGTCTTGGTGCATGGAACTTTGCATCTTTGTGGATATAAAGATAAAACAGATGAAGAAGCAAAGCAGATGCGTATGAAAGAGGATGAAGCGTTGAATTTGTTAGAGCAATAAATTTTGTAAATGATTTATAGACAGTAAATTCAGAAAAGTTTTCACGTGAAAAGATGAGTGATTGTTACGATATAATAGTGGTTGGGGCTGGTCATGCTGGTTGCGAGGCATCGGTTGTGTCGGCTCAACTTGGACACCAGGTTTTGCTTGTGACTATGAACCTTGCCCTTGTTGCCCAAATGTCGTGTAACCCTGCTATCGGCGGAATTGCCAAAGGACAAATTGTAAGGGAAATTGATGCATTGGGTGGCATGACCGGTATAGTGACCGACCATACAATGATTCAATACAGGATGCTGAATCGCTCTAAAGGACCGGCAATGTGGAGTCCGCGTGCACAGTGTGACAAAGCAGCTTTTTCGATTTACTGGAAACATGTCCTTGAAAACACTCCTAATCTGCATCTGAGACAGGACACGGTTACTGAACTTATTTTGAAGGGTAAATGTGTGATAGGTGTGAGAACCCAGCTGGGTAAAGAGTTGTTTGCTTCGAAGGTTATTCTTACTAACGGCACCTTTCTGAATGGACGGATTCATGTTGGAGAGGTGAATTTCTCTGGTGGCAGGATAGGGGAGAGTGCCTCTTTTAATCTCTCTGACCAATTGAAAGAATGCGGAATTCATACGCAAAAATTGAAGACCGGTACCCCAGTGCGCATTGATGGAAGATCTGTGGATTTTTCCAAAATGGAGGAACAACCCGGTGAAAGCAATCCAGGACGTTTTTCTTTTTCCAATACACCAAAGTTGCACAACCAACTCAGCTGTTGGATTATCTATACGAATGAAGAGGTCCATGATGTGCTTCGAAAAGGCTTTGAAAAATCACCTATGTTCCAAGGAAGAATACAAGGAGTTGGTCCCCGTTACTGCCCTTCCATCGAAGATAAAATTGTACGCTTTGCTGATCGTGTCAGGCATCAGCTGTTCTTGGAACCCGAAGGACAAAATACGAATGAATATTACCTCAATGGTTTCTCCTCTTCTCTTCCTGAAGACATTCAGTTGGAGGCCATACATCTTATTCCAGGTCTTGAAAAAGCGGATATTTACCGTCCTGGTTATGCTATCGAATATGACTATTTTGACCCTACTCAGCTGCATTACACGCTGGAGTCGAAATGTATTCAGAATCTCTATTTGGCCGGACAGGTGAATGGAACCACCGGCTATGAAGAGGCAGCGTGCCAAGGTTTGATGGCAGGAATCAACGCGCACCTTTCCATTGTCAATAAGGAGCCATTGATTCTTTCTCGGTCACAAGCCTACATCGGGGTGCTGATTGATGATTTGGTTACTAAGGGTGTGCAGGATCCTTACAGGATGTTCACCTCCAGGGCTGAATATCGTATTTTGTTGCGACAGGATAACGCCGACCAGCGCCTTACCCCAATCGGACATCGCCTCGGTTTGATTGACGACGAACGTTACGGGGAGTTTCTGCATAAATATGAAATCCAAAACCAGATTGTAGATTATCTTCGAAACCATACCACACAATACCAAAAGTTGAACGAGTTGCTTTCCTTGAAAGAAACGTCTCCGTTGACACAAAATGTAAAGCTTGAGAGTGTTCTTCTTCGTCCTCAAATATCCATAACAGATATTATGGATTATGATTACGATTTTACCGATTTCCTTCATCAAATTGCTGCCGATTCCGAGCAAATTACCAATGCGGAAACCTATATCAAATACAATAGCTACATAAAAAAGGAGGAGGAACTTGTTCAGCATCTTGCCAATTTGGACGCTGTAAAACTACCTGATCATATAGATTACCAAAATATTCAATCGTTGTCCAAAGAAGCGCGCGAAAAATTAGAACGACTTCGTCCAGTTAATCTGGGACAGGCATCGCGAGTTAGCGGTGTAAGTCCAGCTGACATTACTGCGTTGATGATTTTCCTTAAAACAAGGTCATAGGAAATGAAAAAATACACGTAAAGTATTGATTATTAATAAAATAAATCAAAAAGCATGTTTTTTAGAGAGAATTTTTTGTTTTAATCTTCTGATTCGAAAAATTCAAAAATTCGCCTAATTTTCGATAATTTGAAAAAGTGTATTGAATATCAATGAATTACAAATGTATTAATGATTCCATGTTTCTTCTGAGAAATAATTTTAGGTTTTGATCGGCAGGTAAAGGAAAAATGCTTAATTTTGCAATCCATTTTTTAGTGGAAAAAAATCAACGATAATCAAACAATACCATTATGGAATTAAAAGGATCACAAACCGAAAAAAATCTGCAGACCGCTTTCGCAGGCGAGTCGCAGGCGCGCAACAAATATTCCTACTATGCCTCCAAGGCCAAAAAGGACGGATATAACCAAATCGCTGCTATTTTTGAAGAGACGGCTGCCAATGAGAAAGAACATGCCAAAATCTGGTTCAAGCTTTTGCATGACGGCGCTGTACCTGATACAGTGACCAACCTGAAGGATGCCGCAGCAGGTGAAAATTATGAATGGACGGATATGTACGCTGGTTTCGCAAAGACCGCTAAAGAGGAAGGTTTCGACCATATTGCCGAACTCTTCACAATGGTGGGTGAGATTGAAAAACATCACGAGGAGCGCTATAAAAAACTTCTGGCTAACATAGAGGGAGGAATAGTCTTCTCCC
The DNA here is from genome assembly GCA_017527945.1 of Bacteroidales bacterium. The sequence goes on from JAFXPL010000174.1 coordinate 23,736, forward strand.
GCGACCAGGATATGATATGGCAATGCGCTAACTGCGGTCATATCGTCATTGGAAAGAAAGCCCCGGATGTCTGCCCGGTGTGCGACCACCCGCAGTCCTATTTCCAAATCAAAGCGGAAAATTTTTAACTATAACTAATGACTATAACTATGACTATGGTGTAGTCAATGAGAAAAGGTTAGGGAAAGTTTCAGAACATAAATAAAAAATTTTTAATCAACAACAAATCAATTAATTATGAAGAAAAAATTCGTTTGTACCGTGTGCGGTTATGTACACGAAGGAGATACTCCTCCCGAAAGATGTCCGCAATGCAAGCAACCTGGTTCCAAATTCAAAGAACTGGTTGAAGACGGCGCCCTTTCTTTTGTCACGGAACACGTCATTGGCGTTGCAAAAGAGAGCGACGAGGAGATGATTAAGGACTTGAACGCCCAATTCATGGGCGAAGCCACTGAGGTGGGCATGTATCTCGCCATGAGCCGCCAGGCTGATCGCGAAGGTTACCCCGAAGTGGCTGAAGCCTTCAAACGCTATGCCTTCGAGGAAGCCGAGCATTGCGCCAAATTTGCGGAGTTGCTTGGTGAAATGGTCTGGGATACCAAGACCAACCTGGAAAAGCGTATGATGGCCGAAAGCGGGGCTTGTGCCGAGAAAATGCGTATTGCCAGACGTGCCAAAAGCATGGACTGGGATGCCATCCACGACACTGTCCATGAAATGGCCAAGGATGAAGCCCGCCACGGACAAGGTTTTGAGGGTCTTTTCAACCGCTATTTCAAGAAATAGAAACTCAAATGCAATGAAAAAGGGAGATGTCATTAGGCATCTCCTTTTTTTTGTTGCAAAGTTATACGAATTTTTTCTTTACCAGGTCGATGAGGAATCCTGGGACGAGGAAGCACAGCAGTAGGAAGAAATAGTTGATGGCGCCCGGAATCTTGACCCGCCGGTTGTGTAGCGTGGCGCGCACCCCGCGTCTTGCGATCTGATCCGGCGCGAGCATAATGCCGACGGCACGCAGACGTTTTCGCATCTTTACAGGAAGGTTGTAGAGGTCGGTGTCCACCGCACCGGGACAGACACAGCAGACGTTCACTCCGTGATGGCTTAGCTCATAGTGAATTCCCTTCGAAAACCGCATCAGAAAGGCCTTGGAAGCCTGATAGACGGCGATGGTGGGGAAACTCATGAAGGCCGTGATGGATGCGGCGTTGAGAATGAAACCACAGCCACGCTCTTTCATCTTTTTGCCGAACAGCACGCATAAATTCACCGGTGTGGTGCAGTGCAGCATGGTCATCTTGTGGCTCAGCGCCATCGGTTTCTCCACTGCTGCGCCGAAATAGAACATGCCCGCGTTGTTGACCAGCACTTCCACGGTCAACCCTTCGCGCTCGCAGTAGTCGAAAAGCTCCTGCGCGGCATCCGGAAGCGTGAGATCCTGGAAACGGCTCAGAATCCTTTGCTGCGGGAAAGCCGACTGAAGTTTTGTCCGCGCTTCGGTGTTGAGGTCTTCCCGATTGCTGACAATCAGAATGTTGTAGCCTTTTCGCGCCCACTCTTCCGCGTAGGCATACCCGATGCCGGAGCTCCCTCCGGTAATCAATGCGAATGTCTCCTTTATCATGACAGCATGGTTTTGGCTTTGATGACGGCGGCTACGAGCGCATCCGCCTCCTCAAAGGTATTGTACATGGCAAACGAAGCCCGTACCGTGCCGGGAATGCCGAAATGGGTCATGACGGGTTGTGTGCAATGGTGCCCGGTGCGAACCGCAACTCCTTGATGGTCAAGCAGAACTCCCATGTCATACGGGTGAATGTCCCCCACAAGGAAAGAGATTACCCCGGTTTTGTGCGCCGCCTCCCCAATGAAACGCATACCGTCGATGGCCGCCAATTTTTCCGTGGCATAGGCCAACAAGTTGTTCTCGTATGATGCAATATTCTCTAAACCAATATTTTGAATATATTCTATCGCTTTCCTCAGACCGATGACATCGCCCACCGAAGGCGTTCCGGCCTCGAACTTGAACGGCAGGTCGTTGTAGGTGGTCTTTTCGAATGTCACGTCCCTGATCATCTCCCCACCGCCTTGGTAAGGTTGCATTTCGTTGAGCCACTTTGCTTTACCGTACATTACACCGATGCCCATCGGGGCATACATCTTGTGGCCGGAGAAACAGTAGAAATCGCAGTCGAGGGCTTGCACATCTACCGGACAGTGCGCCACGGCTTGCGCCCCGTCGATGAGGACGGGTACGTTGTGGCGGTGCGCGATGCGGATAATCTCGTCAACCGGGTTGACGGTACCCAAGGAATTGGAGACGTGTGCGACCGCCACAATTTTGGTCTTGTCGGTCATTAGATTCTCCAACTCGCTGATTATCAATTCTCCTTTTTCATTAAAGGGCAGCACTTTGAGTTTGGCGCGGCGCTCTTCGCAGGCTATCTGCCACGGTACGATGTTGGAGTGGTGTTCCATTTCGGACACGATGACCTCATCGCCTTCGTGCAGGTAGGTGCGACCGAAGGAAGCGGCCACCAAGTTGATGGATTCGGTGGCGCCGCGCGTGAAGATGACCTCCTGCGTCGTGGCTGCGTGGATGTATTGTCGCACTGACTCACGCGCCAGCTCGAACTCGTTGGTGGCTAACTGGCTGAGACAGTGCACACCGCGGTGGATGTTGCTGTTGATACGGCAGTAGTAGTCGTGGAGGGCGTCAATCACGACCTGCGGCTTTTGCGTCGTGGCCGCATTGTCTAAATACACTAATGTTTTACCGTAAACTTTTTCATTCAATATGGGAAAATCGGATCTATTCATAGGTTTGGTTTTGATCGGTTTGATTTGGGAAAGAGGATTGTTGTATGTTGTTATTATTTTGATTGTCAGATGGTTGTAGAAATCTAAGTTGGGTAGCGTACATCAACACCCAAAGCACGGACATGATGATGCCGTTGAGGTTCATGGCCGCTAATCCGCCGATGGCGAAGTTCATCACGCAGAATTCCAGAATCTTGCCGATGGTATAGACATGGAATCCCGCCTTGTTCAGCCGCACCAACATGAGGAAGGCTCCGGCAAATAGCATGACCTGCACGATGGTCAGCAGCAAATATTGCCAACTTTTGATGGAAGTGTACAGCGACAATAGTTGGTCCACTTGGTCAGCGGAGAACATGTTCATCTCTTTGATTATTTCCATGGATTTGAGCATTTGGTCCGGGGCGAATGCCCAACTGAGATAGGCGATGGTGGACGAGGCGGCGCTGAGCATGGTCAGGATGCCGAGAATCCATAGGACGGGGGTGCGTTTCGGGGTGTTTTCCATTGGTGAAGCCGTTAAAATGAATCGTTGAAGTGAATGTTTGAAAGTTTGCGGTTTATGAGTTTCATGGCAGGGGTGGTTTGGCCGGAAGGTATTTTCCAGCGCTCGTCAGATCGGTATCCAATAATCCAAACAATTTGATTTTCAATACATAAAAGCTGGATTTGCTCTTTTGTGAAGCGGTCGATTTTGTGGTCGGAGAAAAAGTCGCTGAGCTTCTGCCGGCCTCTTCCGCCAAGCGGATAGAAGAAGTCGCCGTGCCGCCAAGTGCGGATCTGCACCGGAAAAGTCAGTTTCTCCTTCGGGATATAAAGCATATCGGGATTCTTCTCAAACACCATGTCTTTTGGGCACTCAATTTCTTCCACGTCAAAATATTGTTGCAGTTCATCCAATGACTGGATATCTATGGCTGGATTGTCGGATTTTGTTTTCGGTTGAATGATTATAAAATCCCTGTTTATCAATAAAATATGAGTATCAGAGAAGAATTGTTTTCCTGTTTGGAAGTGCGTGTCGGCGGAAAGCCGTTCAATCACATCCAAGGAGAAGCCAAAGCGGTTCAGTATTTCATAGAGAATCAGTTCCTTGTCTTCGCATTCTCTTAGTTGTTCGCGTAGGATTTTGTATTGATTCCCGTCGTTCCGGAGGATACGGGCGATTTCTTTTTCGATTTGCTTTTGGTAATAGGCGTATTGCCGTTGCAGCACTGTGCGGGTATGCACGTTGGTGGATAGGAACTGCGGGTTGAGGTGTTCCAACTGTGGAATCACAGAGTGTCGGATGCGGTTACGGGCAATGTCTTCATTTTGGTTAGTGAAATCTTCCATATATGTTATATGGTATGTTTCCGCGTAGAGCCGGATTTCCTGCGCGGTAAACGGCAGAAAAGGACGTAGAATCTTGCCGTTTTTGGGTGGAATTCCGCAAAGTCCTTTGAGTCCGGTCCCGCGGCAGAGGTTGAGCAGCTGGGTTTCGGCGGCGTCGGTGCATTGGTGGGCGGTGATGAGGAAATCGTAGTCGTGAAGCAGCTCGCTGAACCATTGGTAGCGCAGTTCGCGGGCGACCATCTCCACTGACTTGCCGGAGCTTTGTTGGATGGCAGGCGTGTCGAATTCGCGGAGGAGAAAAGGGACCTTCCATTGTCGGGTTGCCTGTTCCACAAACCGCATGTCGCGGTCGGAGTCGGTCTCGCGAAGGTGGAAGTTGCAGTGTGCCACAGCGAAGTCGAGGCCAGCCTCATGAAACAGCGTGGCAGCGACCATAGAATCCGCGCCGCCGCTCACGGCCACGAGGTAACGTTTGCGTTGGAAGTCGTTGCCTGCCAGCGCTTTCAGTTCCTGTAAAAATCGGTTCAGCATGTTTTCTCCCGAAGCCATTCCTGCTACGATTCAAGGTCAGTACGGATTTTGAAATAGCGTCGGATTTCCATCTGCATGTACTCGAACGACCCGAAGTTGACAGATTTGGGCACCTCGTTCTTGCGCATCATCACCATGCCGGAGCCGGCGGCGTCAATGTAAGGGGTGATGTCGGCATCGAGGGCAAAAGTCAGCTCGAAATCACGGACGGTCACACGGTCGTAGTTGCCGCTGACCTCTTCGAAAAGGATGCCGTTTTCCTCACAGAAAGCCTGCAGCATGGGGATGGTTTCGTCCCACATTTCCGGTTTCTCGTTTGGGTTGAAATAGAAGACGACAGCGTTGTAGTCGGGTAGGGTGTCCACAATTTCTGTTTTTTCAAAACGTCCCTGGTCATTGATGAGGAATTGTTCCACTGTTTTCGACTTACGGTGGTATTTTTCGGGATCGCTGAGGAAGGCCTGTTTGGTGGCGTTCGAGACGGAGTGTATCCATTCGTATTCTTTGGTGGTGCGGAATTGGCCGTCGGGAAGGCGCAGAGTCTGCCATTTTTCGGTTTCCAGGTTCTCGTCTTGCTGGTTGGCAATGCTGACGGCCACAGGAAGCACGTCGAGAATACGCTGGGTGCCGAAGCCGGAGGTTGTCACAAGATAAGTCCATTCGCGGTTTTCGGACCGCAACAGCCAAAGTTCACGGCCCTCAGGTAACCGTTCCACGCACTCCACGCCCCATTCTTGCGGAATGTTCGCCTTTGCCGTCCATCTTTTGCCTTGAAAATCGCCTGATTTCTCCAAAAAAGAAGCCAACACCTCTTCCTGCAACGGGTAGAGGGTGGTTTGGCTGTGGACATCGGCGGTCAAGGTGTCCCGTATCACCTCCATGGGATAGACAACGGGTTCACCTAACGTTTCATTTTGGTCGTTTCTTCTTGAATGACAGTTTATTAGAAGAAATGCCAGTGACAAAATCAAACAACAGGTCAATGGGTTTCGGTTCATTTTGATTTTTTCGGCAAAGGTACATATTTTTCACAAATATGCCATGGAATGAAATAATCTCTGTGATGGCGCGATTTATTGCAATATTTATACCAGTCGGGAGACGATTTTTCGCACCTCCACAGCTTCTTTTACATCGTGTACCCGGAGGATGGAGGCTCCTTTCATCAGGGCAATGGTGTTGAGAGAGGTGGTGCCGTTGAGGGCTTGGTCTGGAGTGGAGTCCAATAATTTGTAAATCATAGATTTACGGGAGATTCCGACTAAAATAGGATAACCTAATTCCTGAAATACATCCAAGTTTTTCATCAGGAAGTAGTTTTGTTCCAATGTTTTGCCGAATCCGAACCCAGGGTCGATAATAATGTCATGGACATGGTGCGCGTGCAGCTGTTCCAACTGTCTTCCGAAGAAGCGGAGCATGTCGCCAAGAAGGTTGTGGTAGTTTGTATATTGTTGCATCACAGACGGTTTCGCGGGTGTATGCATCAGACAGTAAGGTACCTGCAGTTTTCCGATGGAAGGAATCATGTTTGGGTCGAAGGTGCCGCCGGAGATGTCGTTGACCATGTCGGCGCCAGCTTCTACGGCGGCTTGTGCCACAGTGGAGCGGTAGGTGTCGATGGAGACGATCGCTTCTGGGAAACGGGTGCGTATGATGCGTACAGCTGCCACGATTCGGGACATTTCCTCCTTTTCGGGAATCTCCTGCGCATCCGGCCGCGTGGACATTGCCCCGATATCGATGATGTCGCCGCCTTCCGACAGAATTTGCTCCGTACGTTGCAGGATTTCCAGCTCCGACGTGTATTTTCCGCCGTCATAGAAGGAATCCGTCGTCACATTGAGGATGCCCATGACGAGCGGCATGTCAGGGGAAAGTTTTCCGTTGAAATTGTACATGGGAAGGGTTGAGGGTTAAAGTGTTCAAAATCACAAATCACAAATCACAAAAAAGGGACGACTTTGCAGCCATCCCTTTTTTATGAATATTAACGGTCGAAATTATTTCACAACCACTTTGGTGGTGGAAATCTTGCCGTTTTGGTTCACCTTGAGCATATAGACACCGCTGTGGAGGTTAGCAACATTCACATCAGCGCGGCCGGTGATGGTTTCATTGTAAACCATTTGGCCAACGAGGTTGAAGAGTTGGATGTTAGCCTTCTCATCGTTGCCGAGATCCACCGTGAACTTGTTGGTGGCAGGGTTCGGATAGACGGTCATGTTGTTCTTCTCAATCTCGGGAACGTTCACGATAGCGCAGTCGTTGCAGGAAACACGCAGGGTGATGTCAGGATAGTTGATAGCCTGGTTCCAGATAGGGCAGGGATAGAAATAATTATTGAAGAAATCATAGCTACTCTGGTTGAGGTTGTACTCGCTGATGATGGTACCTTGGTTGTGGTTGTGGTAAATTTCATCGGGAGGTGTTGCGACACCACTGCCTGCGAACGGATAATATTCAGGACGGGGATCTTCCGCAACCCAGCCATAGAAGCGGGTGTGGTTTAAGATGTTGTCATTCAAAGGAACTTCGTAGGCGCGTTTCAGCGTGTAGGTGACGTTAATCACTTTGCTGGTAATGTTGTTCAAATGAACAGGAACACCAAAATAGTCAGGATACATACCGCCGGTTTCAGCATTTACTTCGCCGTAATCTGCGGAAGTCAACGGGATTTTGTAGATTTGTGCGCCTTGGGAAAGGTGAGTGTTAGCATCGTAAGGCACCGGGTAATATTCCACCACGGGAACAGCGGGATTACCTGCTTGCAAAGTCATCAATTCATCGGTGAAATTGGTGAAGATGGCAACGATAAGGGTATCCACATTGCCGGCAGGAACGGCTGAGCCGCCATTGTAGTGACCCAGAATGAACACGGAGTCGATGTTGTAGCTGTTGGTCGCGTTCATGGAGATGCCTTGCTCGGGAGCGACATCATCCCAAATGGTGTTGGTGAAGTCGAAGGTTTGACCCAGACCGAACCAGAAACCGTAGCCAGTGGTGCTATCGGAGTAGGTGGTAAGACCGTTGGAGTCCATTGCCACACGGCCGGCGGCGTAGTGGCTGCCGTCAAGTTCTTGTGCCATATAGACGTAAACGGCCTCGGCATAGTTGAAGAGTTCTTCAGAAGCCTCTCCCTTTGCGGATTTTTGAAGCTTCAGTTCAGGCTTTCCCGCAGCGATTTTTTCTGAGCGGAAAGGTTTTGGCTGGATTTGTGCAAAGCTGAAAGAGAACATCAGCATTGCAGCCATTAACATGTAAATCTTTTTCATTGTTTAATTGTTTTGATTTTTAATTATTATTAGTTCATTTTATTCAAGGCGGCAAAGATACTCTTTTTATGGTTGAGTCGGCGTTTTTTTTTCATAAAAATTCTTAATACCGGTTTGTTGATAAGTGATACCGTCATATCCTTGTTTGTTAGACGGGGAAGACCCTTTTCGAGTTTAAAAATACCATTCACTTTTTAATGTTGACAAAGAAAAAAATCAAAATAGGCTTGGACATAAAAAAATATTGTATCTTTGCGCCGCTTTTCAAAACGATGTTTCGCATCGGGAAATGCTGCTGGTTTTCAAGGAAAGCCAGCGGTCTGTGGCAAAGGCAAGCATTCCCGTTGCATCCAATCCAATGTAAATTTATCACAAAAAAAGACAATAAATGTCAGAAATTAGCGAAAACAAACCCAGAAGAAGAAGGGTGGTGAGAGGAGGAGAAGGTTTAATGGCCACCTCAAACGAGACGAAAATGAAAGGGAAGGCAAGAGTGGTGGAAAAAGTTGCCATGCCGTTGTTCAATACCGTGAAAGCGGATGTCGCCGATAAAACGACAGTAAAAGAGGTTACTTTATCGGAGGAAATCCCGCAGATGGCCAATCCGCTGCCCGTGGAGGTGAAATCTCGCCGGGGAAGGAAACCCAAACAAACGCCCGAAACTGCTCCCGCCGAGAATAATATGGTCCAGCCTGTGGCAGAGGAGGCAACCATGGAAAAGAAACGCCGGGGCCGCCCGAAAAAACAGTCCGTCCCGCTTGACGACCTTCCGGTGGAATCCATGGTGGAGGAACTGATGCCTACGCCGGATAAAATGGAACGCAAGGAATACAGCTTGTTTCCTGAAGATGAGGTTTTAGAAACACCGTCAGAACCGCATTCTGAAGAAAAGGACCTCCCCATCCTTGACGTTGAAAAGGTGGCCAAACAGGCTCCGGCTGACACCGAAAACAAAGAGAAGGCCGCAAAACCACGTCGCGGACGCCCGAAAAAGAAAATCGCTGACAACACCACGGTTGACAAACCGGATGCCGACACCCCAAATGCAGACATGCAGGATAAAATACAAACGGAAGCCGGAAGCGGCAGTTATCCGGTTGGGCAGGAGGACTCCGATGAGGCGATGCTGGAAGATGCACATGTTCCTTACCTGGCCAACGCCCAGTACGATGGATCCGTGATGGCCGAGGGCGTGCTCGAAATCACCAGCGAAAACTGCGGGTTCCTGCGCTCTTCCGACTACAATTACCTCTCTTCCCCCGACGACATCTATGTCTCCATGTCTCAGATCAAACTCTTCGGGCTTAAGAACGGGGACACCGTCTATGGCGCCATCCGTCCCCCAAAACCCGGCGAAAAATATTTCCCGCTGACCAAAATCGACCGAATCAACGGCTGCCTGCCTGAAGAAATCCGCGACCGTATCCCGTTCGACTATCTCACCCCGATGTTTCCGGACGAGAAGATCAACATCACCGGGCACCCCGGCTGCAAGCTCTCCACCCGCATCATCGACCTCTTTGCCCCCATCGGCAAAGGCCAGCGCGGACTGATAGTGGCACAGCCGAAAACTGGTAAGACGGTACTGCTTAAGGATATTGCCAACGCCATCGCCTATAACCATCCCGAAATATACCTTATCATATTATTAATAGACGAACGCCCCGAAGAGGTGACCGACATGCAGCGAAGCGTGAACGCGGAGGTGATTTCCTCCACGTTCGACGAACCCGCCGAACGCCATGTCAAAATCGCCAACATGGTGCTCGACAAAGCGAAGCGCATGGTGGAGTGTGGCCACGATGTCTGCATCTTGCTCGACTCCATCACCCGACTGGCCCGCGCCTTCAACACTATGGCGCCTGCCTCCGGCAAGGTACTCTCCGGCGGTGTGGAGGCCAACGCCCTCCAAAAGCCGAAACGCTTCTTCGGCGCCGCCCGCAACGTGGAAAACGGCGGTTCCCTCACCATCATCTCCACCGCCCTCATTGACACCGGCTCCCGCATGGACGAGGTGATCTTCGAGGAATTCAAAGGCACCGGCAACATGGAACTGCAGCTCGATCGCAAACTTGCCAACAAACGCATATATCCAGCTGTTGATATCGTGGCTTCCAGTACGCGTCGTGACGACCTGCTCCAGGATGCCGCAACCCTGCAGAAAGTTTGGATTCTTCGCAACCATATCGCCGATATGACAACTATCGAGGCGATGAACTTGGTACTCAGCAATATGCAGGACACGAAAAATAATGAGGAATTCCTGAATTCGATGAACGGATAATACGCCATGTCTTTGTGCGCCTATTTTTGATGAAAAAGATAATTTTCGCAACAGCCGTGTTTGTCTGTCTCGCCATCACACTCAAGGCGAACACCTACACGGCTTTTTTCACGAAAGAACGCTATGTCCAACAGCTTTTAGACACCATCGGCGACCGCTATGACATTGAAGGGCTGGAGTTTGTGGCCAATGACATGTCGGAGAAACTCAACGGAACCATGCTGGTGGCCATCCGTGACACGGTTCTGGTGGAACATGCCTACGGGGAACTCCGTGTGACCGGAGAACCGCCGCACCGCAATGTACCCGTAAGCAATCGAATGACCGAAACCACCCTCTTTGACCTGGCCTCCATTTCCAAACAGTTCACGGCCGTCGCGGTGCTGCAGTTGTGCGCCCAGGGCAAAATCAATCTTGACGATACGATTACGAAGTATTTCCCGAATCTGCCATACAAAGGTGTGACGGTTAAGCATTTGCTTACACATACGACGGGTATCCCCGAATATTTCAAGTTCAAATACACGGTGTATGGATCTGTCGCTTTCGTTGATAACGAACATCTTTTACGCGTGTTGGAAAAGCAGAAGTATGCCAAAACTTTTGCCACAGGCACCCGTTTCGAGTACGTGAACACCAACTACGCGATTTTGGCGGCATTGGTGGCTGAGGTGTCCGGAGTTCCTTTTGAGGAATATGTCCACGAGCATATTTTCAAGCCTGCGGGTATGGACAACACCTTCTTTTTCACGGAGTTGGTCGGCATCGATGCCACGCATGGCCGTACTTATCCGAATGTGAAAGACCCGAAGGCGGAGTCTGTGTCTGTGAATCTGTTGCCGCGCGGGGAAGTGGTGGACCTTCCCATTGCCCGAGGTCATCGGAAAGTGGCAGTGGTGGCTGCTTACGACCGATTGAACGGGGTGCTTGGCGACAAGGGAGTCTATTCCAACGTGGAGGACATGTTGCGCTGGGCCAACGCTTTCTTCATCGACTGCAAGATTCTGCCGAAAGAATGGGTCGATTTCGCCTCCCAGCGCGAAAACCAGCTGGCCGATGGAACGCTGCCCAAAAGCATCTACGGCTACGGCTACCGCATCGAGGAGAGCCCTGAGCACGGGAAGCTGGTCTATCACGGCGGCCTCTGGAACGGTTTCCAGAATCTTTTCCTTTATCGCCCGTCCGACAACGCCGTCATTATCTTTCTCAGCAACCTCTATAACAAAGCCCACGTCGGACGCTCTGCCGAAATGCTCAACATTCTCGATGGTATTCAGGACGGCGAAACAACCCAAAATGATGAAACGATGAACATATATTAATTAACATAATTCCTTAAGCAGCCCCGGAGGGGCAAAACGCACGAAGTGCAAATAACCCCACACAAGCGCAGCGCAGTGTGGGGCCGGATCACAAGTACAAGCGCAGCGCAGTGCGAGGTCAGACCACAAGTACAAGCGCAGCGCAGTGTGTCAAAAAACAAAAACCAAATGAACTATTATCCAGCAAATTACCATACCCATAGCCTCTATTGCGATGGAAAAAGCACTCTTGAGGAGCAAGTTCGGGAAGCAGAGAAGCAAGGACTCCGACAGTTGGGCTTTTCTTCCCATGCACCCGTTCCTTTTGAAAACAATTTCGCCATTTCCGAAGAAAAGCTTCCGGAATATGTGCTCGAAATCGACGGCTTAAAGGATAAAACCTTCGTTACATTGCTTAAATCGTTGGAATGCGATTTTATTCCGGGTATGACGATGGATTTTTCCGAAAGACAGTCTGCAAACGGACTGGACTATATCATCGGCGGGGTGCATCTTGTGAAGCCACCACATGCCGATGGCCTTTGGTTCATCGATGGCCCGAAACAGGAAATCTATGACAACGGGTTACGTGACCTGTTCGGCAACAATATCAAATTGGCAGTGACGACCTTTTGGGAGCAAACCTTTGAGATGTTGGAAACGCAGAAGATGGACATCATCGCCCATTTCGATAAAATCAAGATGCATAACCGCAATCGTTTCTTTACTGAAGACGAACATTGGTATAAAATGTTAGCAGACAAGGCAATACAGTTGATAAAGCAGCATGATGTAATTATAGAAGTGAATACGCGCGGGTTATACAAGAAGCGCAGCGATAGTTTCTATCCTTCTACAGAGTTGTTGATGAAAGCCCGCAAAGCTGACATTCCGGTTCTGATTAGCAGCGATGCGCATAAGGCGGAGGAACTCACACTCTTCGTTCCTGAAGCTTTGGTGGAATTACAGCGTTGCGGTTTCGATCATACTGCCTATTTTGATGTGGAAAAGGGATGTTTTGTGTATTGAAGTACAGAATTTTTGTACATTTGCCGCAAAATCAAGACTATGATGGAAAACAAGGCTGGACAATTTTTGGAACGCTATCGTGAAATCGAAGAATGGGTGCTCAACAACTTGAATGTGAGCGAGATGAAGGATTTGGAACAGATGCCGCAGTACAAGAATGTCCGTAGTAATCTGGCTTTTTGCCGGATGTTGCGAAATCTGCTCTCCCACTACGACTGGTCAAAGGCTGGCAATGATATGATTATCGTTACCGAGCAGGCAGTGCGGCAAGTCAACAACCTCTACTATTCGCTGAATCCTGTGACACTGATGCGCGTGGCTATCCGTTCGGGACAGATTTTCGCCCCCTCGCCGGACGATTCCGTCATGGCTGCCGTAAAGGTCATGGCTCGCAACGACTACTCCTACATTCCCATCGTGGAGAACCACCGTATTGTCGGGGTGTTCAGCACGAAAACAATATTGCGAATTACCGCAGAGAATGGCACACTTATCGTTTCTGATGATTTGAAATTCAGGGATATAGAAAAATTCACCCGATTAGAGCAAGAACCCCATGCTCATTATGGATTTGTTCATCCCAATATGATTATGGAGGATGTAAGCGAAATGTTCCAGCGGTCGAAAAAGCATCGTGTGCGCCTGGATGTCTTGTTCATTACAGATAGCGGCCGCCCCGATGGCATCCTTCAGGGCATGGTCACCCCTGTGGATGTTCTCTAAAAGAGAAGGTCTATTCTTCTTCAAAGGAAAACATATTTTTTCTGATTTTGCGCGTGAAAGTCTCTTTTTCTGCGAAAAAGTTACCCTTATTTTTGAATTATTTTTCCGAGATTGTTGTAACATACTGAATTTCAGTAAGAAAAAAAATTTCAAAAAATGTAAATTGTATGTCTTAGTGTATTACTTTTGCAGTGTCTTAGTTCACTAATACACTAATCAAAATTATAGCGATATGATACAGTTAAAAAATGTAGAATTCGGGTACGACCAAAACCGCAAGTTGTTCAACGGGGTAAACTGGCAGTTGGAGCCCGGCCACCTTTACGGGTTGCTCGGCCGCAACGGTGCCGGCAAGACCACCCTGTTGAAAATCATGACCGGCCTGTTGTTCCCGCAGGCGGGCGAGGCCTTCATTGGCGACGAGCCTGCGTACAAACGCACGGCAAAGCAGATGAGCGACATCTACTTCCTCCAAGAGGAGATTTATGTTCCTCATTTGAAAGTCAAACAGTTCGAGGCCGCTTTTGCCCCGTTCTATCCCAACTTCAGCCATGAGCAGTTCATGGAATACCTGGCGGAGATGGAAATGGACAACATGCCTGGCTTTATCGACAAGTTTTCGCACGGTCAGAAGAAGAAGGTGATGATTGCGTTTGCTTTGGCCACCAATGTGCCGCTGCTCATCATGGACGAGCCCACCAACGGCCTCGACATCCCATCGAAAAGCATCTTCCGCAAGATTATGGCCTCTTCTGCCGACGAGCAGAAAACCGTGATTATCTCCACACATCAGGTGCGCGACCTGCACAGCCTCATCGATGCGGTTTCCATCCTCGACAACGGCCGCATGATCCTCAACGCCCCCGGCGATGTCATCACCGAGAAACTGTTGTTCGACGTGAACGACGAGAAATCGAAGGAAGCCAAGGTGTTCTACACTGAAGAGACCCCGCGAGGCATCTTCCAGGTGAAGGACAACCCCGACCATATCGAGTCTTCCCTCGACTTGGAGTTGCTCTTCAATGCCGCCGTTTTAAACAAAAATGAGTTCACGGAAATGTTCAAATAAACTTAAAATCCGAAGAATATGAAAAAATACACAAATAAGATACTGATTATCACCGCTATAGTCCTTGTTTTAGGTCTGGTCATCGGTTACACCATTGACTTCCAGACCGGTTACCGCAGCGGCAGAATCAAATATGAAGAACGGGATTTGGATTCGTTGAAAATGGTCATCCGCGATGCCTTAGACGAAACCGCTGATACCGTCACAGTTACTGTGACAGACACCGAAACCTCGTCCGACAATAAAACCGAAACGTCTCACCAATAAAATTGTAAAATTATGAATATCAATAATATAACCAAGCTATTAAAGGCCTATTTCTATGAAAACTGGCAAAATGACGTGATATTCAATTTTGTCGTCATACTGGCCATAACAATGTTATCCATGTTTATGTCTCCCTTTGATACGGGGGTTGTCTCTTTTGCCGCAGTGATATTGATGGTCTATTATCCGTGCCGGTTGTTTTCCAAATTGCAGAACCCGTCAAGCCGGATGCACTACCTGATGGTCCCCGCCACCAATGAGGAAAAAGTGGTCACCGGGATGATTTTGGCCAACATCTACTATGTCCTTGGCATCGTGCTGTCTGTTGTCATCGGACTGCTGTTGGGTTTCGGGTTGGCGAAAATCTTCAACCCCGACCTTATGTTCACATCTGATCTGTTCAAAAGTGCATTTCCTTCTTCATGGATGAGTGTGTTACTGCTTTACACCAGTATTGCCGCCACGTTTTTCGCCGCCATCTATTTCAGGAAAAGTCCGTTTTGGAAACTGCTGCTGACCGGATTTGTGATTTCGACGGTTTTGGGAATCGTCATGTCTGTGACGGTTTGGTTAAATGCCAAAGCGGTTCTCCCTGCAGGTTCGTTCACGAGGAATTTCATCAAGACGGAGAGTTACATATATACCGGCAACGACTGGTTCCCGTATGTTTTTTGCTGCATCATGATCGTCTATTTCTACGCGATGAGTTTTTTGAGAATGAGAGAAACGGAGGCATAGTATGGACTTCAAGAGCACACAAACCATATATCGGCAGATCGTGAACTGGGTGTTCGAGCAGATTCTGTCGGGGGCGTGGAAGCCAGGCGAGCGTGCCAAGTCGGTGCGTGAGCTGGCCGTCGCCTTCGAGGTGAACCCCAACACCGTCATGCGTTCCTACGAATATCTTCAGAACCAGGAGATTATCACCAACAAACGCGGCATCGGCTACTTCGTCAGCGAGGACGCATCCGAGAAAATTCTCGCTATCCGCAAGAAAGAGTTCATGGAGGAGGAGGTGCCGGAGTTTTTGAAGAACATGCGGTTGCTGGGGATCACGATGGAAGAAGTGTTAGCTGTTAGCTGTTAGTCATTGGCTGTTAGCTAAATAAGACCTCTGGTTTTCCAGAAAAGAGGGTGTCAAACGAGTGCCAACAGCCAACAACTAAAAGCCAACAGCCAATAGCAAATCACAAAAACCAAAAAATATGAAAAGAATCATTTTAACAACTCTCATTTTCTGCGCCGTTTTGGGCATTGCGAACGCGCAGAACAGCTACTGGGTGTTCTTCACGGACAAGCAGAACACCACATTCGACCCGTATCAATACTTTGATGCGAAGGCCATGGAGCGTTACGCCCTGAACGGTGCGGACCTCTATGACATCACCAACTATCCCGTGAACGGCGAGTATGCCGCGCGGGTGGAGACCGCCTGCGAGGAGCTGATCGGCACGTCGCGGTGGCTCAATGCGGCCGGCGTGATGGCCACAGACGAGCAGATTGCCGTCATTCGGCAGTTTCCTTTTGTGGCGGGCGTTCAGTTGATCGCCAGTGACATGGAAACGGCTTCGGAGTCAGCGCCGGAATTGGAAGACGGAATCTTCCGGACTACGGGCTACGAAGACCAAATCGACCTTCACAAGGGTGGGATGTTCAGGCAGCACCACATCACGGGCAAGGGCGTGCGCATTGCCGTGCTTGATGGCGGCTTCAAAAACGCCGAAACGCATCCGGCTTTCCAGCATCTGCGCGACAACCACCAGATTGTCAAGACCTGGAACTTTGTGAAGAAGAAAGAGGACGTGTATGAGGCTGAAACGCACGGCCGTATGGTGCTGAGCTGCATCGCGGGCAAGGTGAGCGACACTGCGTGGTTGGGCATGGCCCCCGATGCGCAGTTCCTGCTGGCCCGCACCGAAGTGGCTTCTGAGCCGAAAAAGGAGGAGGTCTGGTGGGTGCAGGCGCTCGAATGGGCCGACCAAAATGGCGCAGACATCGTGAACAGCTCCCTCGGCTACGGCAAACAGCGCTACGTGCTCAAGCAGATGGACGGCCATACCTCGATAGTAGCCAAGGCCGCCAACACTGCCGCCCGCAAAGGTATGCTGGTTTGCAACTCCATGGGCAACGAGGGCGACGACAAAGAGTGGAAAATGCTCATCACCCCCGCCGATGCCGACAGTATCCTCTCCGTGGGAGGAGTCTATTCCATTGACCAGATTGCGGAGTTCAGCTCCTTCGGTCCGACGGCAGACGGCCGCATGAAACCCAACGTGGTGGCGATGGGCCACAATTGGGTGGCAGGCGAGAAAGGCAACTATATGCAGGCCTTCGGCACCTCCTTCTCCTCCCCGATGGTGGCCGGTTTCGCTGCCTGTGTGAAACAATTGCACCCCGAATACACCGCTTGGCAGCTGAAAACCGAGATTGAGAAGTCTGCCAACCACTATCCCTATTTCGATTATGCGTTCGGCTACGGAGTGCCGCAAGCAGGCTACTTCTTCGGCGAAAAACCGGAAGTAAAAGACAATCTCACCCTCTATGAGGATGAATACGCAGTATATATATCCGCCCGAGATCCCAAAGCTGCTGTCTTTTATAAAATCACTAATGGCGACAAGACCATCGAGGAATACAACAAGTTGAACCCGAGCAAGACAACATCAGGCAATACCATCGTCAAATTCTTCAAGTCAAGATTGCAAGGCGGGCAGACTTTGGAGTTGTGGAGCCAGGGGCAGCATCTGAAATATGTTGTCAGGCAGGAGACTTTGCCGAAAGCGGACAGTGCAATGGCGGCCGATGCGATTGCATACGGATGTGTAAGAACGGTTAAAACGCCTAAAGATCACATTTATATGCAACATTTCCCGAAAAAGTATCGGTTCCGTTTGGTGTTGAACGCTTCGTTCATGGTTCCGACGAAGTGGACCTCGAACCAGCTGCTCTTCCCGATGGCCGACAACCAGAACCGCGTGTCGCGCTCCTTCACGTTCTCCCTCGACAACAGCTGGCGTTTGGTGAAATGCTACGGTTTAGGCTTCCGTCTCGGATTCGGCTCGTCGTGGTATTCTGTTGATCGCAATTTGGTGCCAGTGGAGAGCCTTGTCCCGATGGACTGGAGCGACCTTACCACCGTGAAAAGCAATCTCAAAGTCACTAAGTTCGACTTGGAGTTGTTTCAGCGTTTCTTCTTAGGCAGTGCGGGAAGCAACTGGTGGTATTTGGACACGGGCATTTTTGGGGAATGGAACACTGGCAGCCGGTACAAATTTGCCGGGCGTTTGGCTGACGAACGGTTCAAATACATTGAGAAGAAGTATTGGCGCAATGAGATGAATCATCTCGACTATGGTGTGCGCCTGCGCGTGGGCATCACCAAATTCGCTGCCATCTACGGTCAGTACCGCATCTCGAACATCCTGAAAAAAGACAAGTTCGCCAACGACTTGCCGAAATGGGAGATTGGTATCCAGATATTCTAAAAAAAATCCCGCGAAAGTTCGCGGGATTTTTTTATTGTCGTTTTTGATTATTTCTGCATCGTAGTCGGGTGCATATCGACGCGGGTGTAGATTTCGGGTTTGAAGTACTTCTTCATGAATTCGACCATCTCCTTTTTGGTGACGGAATTGACGATATTGTCATATTCGGAGGGCGCAATAATTGGCTCGTCTTGGGTGACCTTGCCGCTGATGTAGCTCATCCAGAAATTGTTGGTCTGAATGTTCTTGGCACGGGTGCTCAGCATCTGTTTCTTGACGAGTTCCATGGTCTTTTTGTCGGGACCTTTCTTCTTGAAGTCGTTGAGGATTTTGAGGCTGGCGGCGGCGAGTTTGTCGGTCTTCACGGGGTCGCAGCCCAGGAGAATCATGAGGGTCAGTTCCGGACGCGGGAGTTTGCTGGCGCCCATTTGGACCATCGGGGAATAGACGTCACCCATCTTTTCACGCACGATGCGCACGAACTGGATGTCAAGGGCTTCGCCGATCATACTGGCGATGATGGAGTTACGGTAGTTCCAATCGATGGGGTTGCTAATCATCATGCCCATCCAACCTTGCTCTTCGGTGCCGGCATAGACGGTTTGCGAGGTGGCTGCCTCCGGACGCGGTTTCAGCACGCTGAGGTTGTAGTTTTCTTTCTTGTTGGGGTTGGTCTTCATGGAACCGAGGTAGAGTTCCACGAATTCTTTCATCTGTTTTTCGTCGTAGTTGCCCACGAAGAAGAAGTCGAAGTCGGCGGGGTTGGCGAAACGTTCCTTGTAGATTTGCACGGCGCGGTCGAAATGCACCTGTTTCAGATACTCATCGTCGAAGGAGAACATTTGCTTCATGTAAGGATCGTTGTTATAGGCAGCTTCGAGCAGCTTACCTAAGAACTTGTACATGGGCTGGGCGGTGATCATCTTGATGCCCTCGCGGGTCTCGTCCATCACCAGTTCGAAGGCGTTGGGGTCGATGCGGGGGTTGGTGAAGAAGGCGTTGAGGTACTGGAAGAAGAATTCCAGGTCTTTCGGGGAGGAGGAGCCGTCGAAGCTTTCCGACAGAAGGTTGATAGCCGGGGAGACACCGGCGTTTTTGCCTTTCATCTTCTTCATCAGGGAGTTGTAGTCCAGTTCGGCGATACCGCCGCGGTCGATGATGTCGGCGGCGAAGTTGGCGGAAGCGAGGTCTTTCACAGAATAGAGGGTTTTGCCGCCCTTGCTGCTGGCGGAGAACAGGATTTCGTCGTTCTTATAGTCGGTTTTCTTCAGATAGACGGTGATGCCGTTGGAGAGGGTCCATTTCTCGGCGCCCACAGCCTCGATTTTTTCCACAGAGGTGATCTTGCCGGGTTTCAGGGTCTCTTTTTCGAGAATTTCCTGGTCCTTGTAAGTGTCCACGTAAGGTGTGACATTAGCTAACGACTTGTCTTTCAAGATGGAGAGGATTTCGTCTTTGGTGGGGACGGTGACGCCTTCCTTGTCGGGGGCGGTGACGATGGCCACCATGTTGTCTTCCGTAACCCAGTTCTTGGCTAAGGCGTTGATTTCTTCGAGGGTGATGCCTTCAACCAGCTTCTTTGCGTAGTTGTTCTCTCGTTTGGCACCCGGGATGGGGTCTTGGCGGAGGAAGTTGTTGATATATTCGGAAGCGAAGCGAGCGGATTCGGTTTTGTCAACTTCCTTGGCGGCTTTCTCGTATCTTTCCAACAGTTCCTCTTTGGCGCGGTCGAGCTCAGTCTGCAGGAAACCGTATTTCATCACGCGGTAGTCCTCCTGCATGAGCACGCGAAGAGCGTCAGAAATATGGTTTTCCTTGGCAGTGGCTTCCATGGCATAGGCATCGGTGTTGCCGATGAAGTCGCCATAGCCGCCGCCAGCACCCAAGAACGGGCATTTCGGATCCTGGGTCATTTCCGAGAAGCGGGCATCCAGCATGGTGTTGTAGAGGTTGATGCAGAGTTGCTTGCGGAAGTCGCCGATGGTCTTCATCGCGGTATGTTTGTGTTTGCGGATGAGCATCACCGAGTTGCCGGTGGCTTCCTTGTCGGTGCAGACGGCCACGAGCGGCTCCTTGTTGGCGCCGATGCCGTAGATCTCTTTCTTGCGGGGGTTCTGCTTGGCAGGAATGTTGCCGAACATCGTCTTGATCTTGGCTTCCACAGCTTTCACATCGATGTCGCCCACCACGATTACGGCCTGTAAATCTGGGCGGTACCAATCTTTGTAGAAATCTTTGATAACTTGGTAGTCAAAGGTTTGCAGAATGTTGAGCTTGCCGATGGGCATACGGTCGGCATAGCGGGAGTCTTTCATGAGGACGGGCCAGTACTCTTTGCGCATACGGTCATCGGCGCCGAGTCCGAGGCGGTATTCTTCGATGATGACGCCGCGTTCCTCGTCGATCTCCTTGTGGTCATAGAGCAGGCCGGCAGCCCAGCCTCTCAGAATCTTGAGGCCGAGGTCGATGTTGTTGGGGTCGTCGAGCGGCATGGGGATCATATAGACCGTCTCGTCGAAGCTGGTGTAGGCGTTGAGATCGGCGCCGAACACCACGCCCTTGCTGCGCAGGTGGTCAACCACGCTGTTGCTCGGGAAGCCCTCGATGCCGTTGAAGGCCATGTGCTCGGTGAAGTGTGCCAAGCCCTGCTGGTTGTCGTTTTCCTGGTTGGAACCGGCGTTCACCGCGAGACGGAACTCCACGCGGTCCTTCGGATAGGTGTTGCGACGAATGTAATAGGTCATGCCGTTGTCGAGCTTGCCAATCGTCACGTTCGGATCCGCTTTGATGGGATCGTTCAGATTCAGGTCGCCTTTCTGCGCGAATACGGTCACTGCGCAGAAAAAGACCATCATTGTCACAAAAAATTTCTTCATAAACGTTATTATTTTTAATTATTGAACAATTTTGCCATTTTGAAAAAAACAGATTTACGCTAATTTAATTCGGCGGCAAAAATACGAAAAAAACGGGGAGTTCACTTCGTTTTATTTATTATCTTTGCTGCCGTTTTAATTACTGAGTTATGTTGAAATATTTTGACCACGTACCTTATTCCGTAACCATCTGTGATAAAGATGGTAAGATATTGGAAATGAACGAGACTGCCGAGCGTGTGCTCAGTCATGGCAAGCACATCATCGGCCAAAACCTGTTGGACTGCCATCCTGAGCCGGCTCGCACGAAGCTGATGGAAATGCTGAAAAACCACAACCTCAACGCCTATACCATCGAAAAAAACGGTGTGAAGAAGCTGGTTTACCAGTCGCCGTGGTTCGAGGATGGTGAATTTGCCGGCTACATCGAGCTCTCCATGGAGTTGCCGGAGGAGATGCCGCATTTTGTGCGGCAGCCGAAGAACTAAGGTGACTTCATTTGTTGTAGTGTAGTTCTTTGTTCTTTTTCTGCGTTTATAGTCATAAAGGAATAAAAACATCAGAGTATGAGAAACATTATTACCACGGCGGTATTCTGCCTTGTGTTTGCTTTTGGCGCTTTCGCCCAAAACTATTCCACCGTCCAGATCACACCCGTAAACGGTGTGTTGACGGTCAACGGGATTGCTCAAATCACCATCCCGAATTACGATCCCAGCGAGGTTCAGTTGGAGCCCATGTCGGGATCTGTTGCGGTGCCCGGCTCCGACCAGATGTACACGGTGCAGGAATTCGCCTCCTTGGACGAAGTGTGGAACGCGTGCCATTCTTCTGCGGTCTGGTCATCCAACATGGTCACGCTGGATACCTATTCCGGGCAAGGCATGAATGTCGGATATGCCGCTCTGAAATTTGCCGGCACCCCGAACACCTACGGCTACGCCAAGTTCGACAAAACCGTATCTGGTGGCTGGATCGAGTTTGGCTATTTCACGTCGGGTTCCGACGTTGCAGAATGGACCAACACCATTTTCGTTTATCCGAATCCGGTGACGGAAACCCTCAGCATCCGCAATGCCGAAGGGTCACGGGTTGCCATTTATAACGCGAACGGGCAGATTGTGAAGCTAATCGAAAAAGCGGAACCCAATGCCACGGTGAACGTCACGTCCTTATCTGTCGGTGTCTATTACGTACAAATCACCCAAGACAATCGGGTGAACACGGTGAAGTTCGTCAAGCAGTAATCGATATTTGCCCAGGAGCGGCAGCATCCTTGCTGCTTATGAGAAGCCGTTAGGTCGTCAAGAATGGCGACCTAACGTTTTATTTGCTATTTTTGCGCTCCGAAATATCATTTGGCTATGTACTCTAAACAAACCCCAGATAACGGCAGCCTCACCTACGGCATGCGTCCCGTGATGGAGGCCATCGAAAGCGGCAAGACCATCGACAAAGTCCTGTTCCAGAAAGGCTTGCAGGGCGAA
>JAFXPL010000175.1 GCA_017527945.1 Bacteroidales bacterium
GACATTTCGCTGAATTTCGCCGTCAGATTCTGTATGATTAAATAAGATTTTATTTTTGCCCCCGACTGTCACCTTTTCACTTTTTCACGTTATGATATTAGTGATTAGTGATCAGTGAGCAGTGAACAGCGCTAAACCGATATGGCTATGTATATTAGAAACTACTTCCTTAAGCAGTCCCGGAGGGACAAGACGCGCGAAGCGCTAATAACCCCATACAAGCGCAGCGCAGTGTGGGACTTGGCACCAGAGACAAGTTCGGACTGCGGAGACAGCGATACGGGTGAGCGCAGCGCAATACGTGCGTGTCTGGCCCTCCTCGTCCTCGTCCTCCTTGCCTCTCCCCTCTTCGCCCAGCACCGCGACACCCTGTACGTGGTGGAGGAAGAGCCTGTCTATGACACCCTCTTCGTGCACGACACGCTCCGAGTGCACGACACGTTGGTCCCGATGCAGACGGACAAAAACCAACCCGAAAAACGGAAATCAAAAGTCAGCTATTATCATGCTCTTGGGGTGGATTATGTCCTTCAGCCCTTTGCGATGGAGTATGACAATCAGAAATATTACGAAATGGGGGTTCGTTTGCATGTACTGAACGGTATCCAATTTAACCCTTGGCTGATACTTTCGCTGGATTTTCAATTTGCATACACGCATGGCTACGACGAAGATTTGACATTCGTTATGCCTATGAAAGGTATCTCCAACGGTTCCAAAAACGGCCTCAGGTCTTTTGAAAACGTCGGTTTCAAATTGGGTTTGGACTTCCGATACCGTTGGTTCAACAGGTTCAAATGGAGTCCTGTCATAGGCATTGCAGGTGGTCCGTCCATAGAATTGACTTCCTACCCGTTACAAGATGGAGAATTCAAGAGTTATTGGGGATGGGGTGGCTATATATCCAATTATCTTGGTTGCAGCTACCGATACCGGAACAACAAACAATTGTGGTTCGGGGCAAGCTGGACTGTCGATTTTGGATATGTTTTCATTGCGATACCATTACTTGGCTTCAGGTTTGAAATACAGTTGTAGTGAACGTAAACGGACCAACATTTTTATTTTTGCCCCCGGCTGTCACCTTTTCACTTTTTCACGTTATGATATTAGTGATTAGTGATCAGTGATTAGTGAGTGGTGGGCAGGCAGTCGGCAACAGTATCGAATGGACAAGGCGAAATTTTGGGAGAAGCAGTACCGGAGGGGTCACGGCAGGATTGTCGGGATCTGCTACCGCTATGTCAACGACTGGACGGTGGCGCAGGATCTGGCGCAGGACGTGTTCCTGAAGGCAATGGAAACCTTCAAGGCCTACCGCGCCTTCGGCCGCTTCGATGCCTGGCTGACCCGCATCGCCGTGAACCACTGCATCGACTACCTGCGACAAAAGCCCGATTTCATCGCCTTGGAGTCGGAACCCGCCGCCGAACGCCCAGACGAAGACACCGAACCGATTTGGACCGCCGACTTCACAGAGAAGGAGCTGTTGGAAACCGTCCAGCAGCTGCCGGAACAACAACGGACGGTCTTCAACCTCTACGCCATCGAGGGCTACTCGCACCGGCGCATCGCGGGACTGCTCGACATCTCGGTGGCCTGCTCCAAGCAGCTGCACCACCGCGCCCGCGTGCGCCTGGGCCAAATGCTCACCGACAAATACAAACAAAAAGAGAACAAGAGGAAAGGATTGCTTATGATACCCCTGCTTTTTATCCTGAAACGAACCAACGCCGATTCCCGCCGGTTGGACCGGTTGTACCGTTCCAAATTGTCGGGATTGCGGATGGAATCCGCCGCCGGAGTCGTCCAAACGGCGGCCACCTCCCCGGGCAAATTCGTCACCGCCATCGCGGCGCACAAGGCCACCCTACTCCTTGTCACGGCCGCGGGCGTCACGGGCGGCGCCGTCGGTTGGCAGGCGGGTCGTCACCACCCCGTCGCCCCGAACCCGGCCAATGATCCGTCCCCGATGGTAGAGACGGTGCGCGCAATGTCTCCTGATACGGTTGCGTCTCCGGACACGAATACCTTGACGGAACCCATTGTGGCGACAGATTCCGTTGTAGGAACAAATTCCGTTGTAGGGACGAATCATTATTTGCCCTTACGGACCCACACCGAAACGTCACCCGCGACCGTTGTCGTGACACAATCCGACACCTTACTGAAAATGGAAGAAACAACGAATCCCGCCCCCGTCATCATCACCCAAAAGGTGCCCGTCCGCCGGACCGTCGTGATCCGCGACACCACCATTGTGTCGGACACGGTGTATCAAGTGGATGGGAGCAATAATTGACCCGCCGTAAGCAACCGAAAATTTTGTACTTTTGCACCGCATTTTCAAGAATGCGGGAAAACCATTATGTAACCTCGTAGAGACGCAATGCATGGTGTCTCTGCAGACCGGAAAAAACTGATTTGACAATTGTAAGACAGTGATATGGCAGAATATCAAGATGATAACATTATAACCCTGAATTGGTACGAGCACATCCGGACGAGACCCGGCATGTACATCGGCAAGAAGGGCGACGGCTCGTCGCACGACGACGGCATCTACGTGCTCCTGAAGGAGGTGATGGACAATGCCATCGATGAGTTCATGAACGGCTACGGCAAGGTCATCGACGTCACCATCAAGGAAAACCGCGTGACCGTGCGCGACTACGGGCGCGGCATCCCCTTGAACAAGGTAGTCGATTGCTACTCCAAGATGAACACGGGGCGCAACTTCAAGGGCGATTTCGCTTCCATCGGCATGAATGGCGTGGGCGTGAAGGCGGTGAACGCGCTCTCCACACACCTGCTCGTGCAAAGCGTGCGCGACGGTCAGATGAAACGGGCCGAGTTCTCCGCCGGACTGCTGACCAAAGAATATCCCATCGAGGCGACCGACGAGAAGAACGGGACGATGGCCTCCTTCCTTCCCGACAACACCATCTTCGAAAACTACGAATGGTACACCGAATACATCGAGGATCTGCTCTGGAACTACGTCTATCTGAATCGCGGCCTCACCATCAACTTCAACGGCAAGCGATTCTACTCCAAAAACGGACTGTTGGATTTGCTTAACAAAAAAGTGGGCGACAACGCCTTGTATGAGCCCATCTATCTGAAAGACGACAACTTCGAGTTCGCCATGGTCCACACCAACCGGAAATACGGCGAGGAGTACTACACGTTCGTCAACAGCCAGTACACGGAGCACGGCGGCACCCACCAGCAGGCCATGCGCGAGGCCATTGTCAAAACCTTCCGCGACTTCTTCAAGAAGAACTTCGAGCCCGCGGATGTCCGCAATTCCGTCGTTGCCAACATGTCCATCAAGGTCAAAGACCCCATTTTCGACTCCCAGACCAAAACCAAGTTGGGCTCTGAGCATATTGAGCCGGGCGGGCAGACTATCCGCAACTACGTGAACGACATGATCGGCCGCTTGTTGGACAACTACCTGCACAAGCATCCCGATGTGGCCGATGTGATTCTGAAAAAGATACAAGAAGCTGAAAAAGAGCGTATTGCCATCTCCAATCTGAAAAAGCAGACCAAGGAAATCCAGAAGAAGGTGAGCTTGCACAACAAGAAGCTGCGCGATTGCAAGTACCACTTCAACACCAACGACTCGCGCGGGCTGGAGACGATGATTTTCATCACCGAGGGTGACTCGGCATCCGGCTCCATCACGCAGTCGCGCGACGCGAACACGCAGGCCGTGTTCAGTCTGAAGGGTAAGCCGGCGAACATTATCAAGTCGAAGAGCGCCATTTACTCCAACGAGGAACTGAGTCTGCTGCAGGCCGCGCTCAATATCGAGGATGGCGTTGACGGGCTGCGCTATAACAACATCATCATCGCCACCGATGCCGATGTCGATGGCATGCACATCCGGTTGCTGCTGCTGGCTTTCTTTCTGAAATACTTCCCCGATGTGGTGCGCACAGGGCATGTGTATGTTCTGCAGACACCGCTTTTCCGCGTCCGCAACAAGCAGAAGACCGTCTATTGTTATTCCGAGGAGGAAAAGATGCAGGCTATCAAGACGTTGGGAAAGAAACCGGAGATTACACGATTCAAAGGTCTGGGTGAGATTTCCCCGAAGGAGTTCAAGGGTTTCATCGGGAAGAGCATCCGCTTGGAGCCGGTGGTGTTGGACGCGAAGAGCAACATCGACGCGGTGATCGAGTACTACATGGGCAAGAATACGCCGCAGCGGCAGAACTTCATTATGGAGAACCTGAGGGAGGAAATCGACAATTTCTCGGAAGAGTCGTAGGGTTTACGACGTTGACAGCGCTGTAGCCAACGTCGTTCATTGCCGAATTTCCCCGATGAAGGTGAAAATACAAAAAAGGCGCAAAAACATTTGCGCCTCTTTTTTTGAGCGGAAAACGAGACTCGAACTCGCGACCCCGACCTTGGCAAGGTCGTGCTCTACCAACTGAGCTACTTCCGCTTGCTGAATTCGGCGGCAAAAATACACTTTTTTTGATATGGTTCGACACAATGCGAAATTTTTTTTTCGTGCTCCTCATTCGATATTTTTTTTATCTTTGTCGGCTCAAAATTTTAAGCAAAAAACAAACCAAATTGGATATATGTCAGAACAGATAAAGGGGAAGATTTCCCAAATCATCGGCGCAGTCGTGGATGTTCACTTCGAGGAAAATGTCACCCTGCCCAACATTTATGATGCACTGGAAGTGCGCAAGGACAACGGCGACAAGCTGATTCTGGAATGTGAGCAGGACATTGGCGAAGACACCATGCGTTGCATCTCCATGGACTCAACAGATGGACTTCATCGCGGCATGGAGGCCGTGGCTACTGGACGTATGATTACCATGCCCACCGAGAACATCAACGGCCGGTTGATGAACGTCATAGGGGAGAGTATCGACGGCATTGGCGAAATCCCGTCCAAGAAACGCAGTGACATTCACCGAATGCCCCCCACATTCGACAACCTCTCCACCTCGCAGGAGGTTTTTTACACTGGCATCAAGGTCATCGACCTGATTGAGCCGTACGCTAAAGGCGGTAAAATCGGTCTCTTTGGCGGTGCTGGCGTGGGCAAGACGGTGTTGATCATGGAAATGATTCACAACATCGCCAAGAACTATGGCGGTACCACTGTTTTTACCGGCGTGGGCGAACGTACCCGCGAGGGCAACGACCTGCTTCGCGAAATGCTCGAATCCGGGGTCATCCGCTATGGCGACGCTTTCCTCGAAAGCATGAAAAAAGGAAGCTGGGACCTCTCGAAGGTCGATATGGCCGAACTGGCCAAGTCGCAGGCCACTCTTGTCTTCGGACAGATGAACGAACCCCCTGGAGCCCGTGCCCGCGTGGCGCTTTCCGGCCTTACGGTGGCTGAGGGCTATCGCGACGGTGACGAGACCACCGGCGGCCGCGACATCCTTTTCTTCGTCGATAACATCTTCCGTTTCACGCAGGCCGGTTCCGAGGTCTCCGCCCTGCTGGGGCGTATGCCTTCCGCCGTGGGCTACCAGCCGACGTTAGCCACCGAGATGGGTACCATGCAGGAGCGCATCACTTCCACCAAGCGCGGATCCATCACCTCCGTGCAGGCCATTTATGTGCCCGCCGATGACTTGACGGACCCGGCACCTGCCACCACGTTCTCCCACTTGGATGCCACCACGGTGCTGAGCCGTAAGATTTCCGAGTTGGGTATCTATCCTGCCGTTGACCCCCTTGACTCCACTTCCCGCATCCTGTCGCCCGACATTGTGGGCGAGGAACACTATAAAACAGCCCAGCGCGTGAAGGAGTCGTTGCAGCGTTACAAGGAATTGCAGGACATCATCGCCATCCTCGGTATGGAGGAACTTTCCGAAGAAGACCGCAAGACCGTGCACCGCGCACGCCGCGTGCAGCGCTTCATGTCGCAGCCGTTTTTCGTGGCCGAACAGTTCACTGGCATCCCCGGCAAGTTCGTCAACATCGAGGACACTATCAAGGGCTTCAACATGATATTGGATGGCGAGTTGGATCATCTTCCTGAAACCGCTTTCAACCTGGTGGGTACCATTGAGGAAGCCATCGAGAAGGGCGAAAAAGAGTTGGCAGCTGCAAAATAACAAATTATGAAGTTAGAAATCATCACTCCCAGCAGTACCCTGTTCACCGGTGATGTTACGCTGGTGCAGCTTCCTGGAATCGACGGATTGTTTGAGATTCTGAAATCGCATGCCCCTTTGGTTTCCGCACTGAAAGAAGGGCGTGTGAAGGTCGAGACAACGCAGGGTGAGACGCAGTATTTCGATATTCGCGGTGGCGTGGCGGAAGTCAGCCACGACAAGATTCTGCTGCTGGCAGAATAGAAGGGTTGGCATCCCTGCCGACCATTGAAGAGACGAACGATGTGAGACATTGAACGAACCGTTTGGTGTCTCACTTTTTTTGTCGGAATTAAATGAAGTTGTCTTGTCCGGGTAAAGGATGCGCCACACGGCACGCCTCTATGATGCTGGGGTGTCCCGATGTCGGATTTCCGGCTTTATCGCGTCTTCCACGCTTAGACTGCCGATGCGTGTGCGGCGCAGGGCGGTGAGGTGTGCGCCGCTGTCCAATGCCGCCCCGAAGTCGCGGGCGATGGCGCGGATGTAGGTGCCTTTGGAGCAGCGGATGCGGAAGTCGATCTCCGGTAGCTCGAAGCGGGTGATCTCGAACTCGTAAATGGTGATGTTCTTGGCGGCGAGTTGCGCCTCCTCGCCTCGGCGGGCAATCTCGTAGGAGCGTTCACCCTGGTGTTTCACAGCGGAAAACATCGGTGGAACCTGCTGTATGTTGCCGGTGAGCGATCGTGCGGCCTCCTCTGCCATCGAGCGGGTGATGTGCTCGTAGGGAAATGTTGCGTCAACGGGCTTCTCCAGGTCGAAACTCGGGGTGGTGGCCCCCATCAAGAAGGTGCCCGTGTAGGTCTTCTCCTGCGCCTGCAGACTGTCCACCTGTTTGGTCATCTTGCCCACGCAAATCAGCAGCAGTCCTGAGGCCAAGGGGTCGAGCGTGCCAGCATGACCCACCTTCACCCGATGCCCGACAGCACGTTGCACTTGTTTGCGTACCTTGCCCACCACATCGAAGGAGGTGCATTTGTAGGGCTTGTCGAACAGCAGCAAATCCCCTTCCGGGTTGATTTCCAAATCCGGAGGCAACTCGAAGGTGACATCGTGGATCATCTTCTTGAGCATAGGCTACGAAAGACTGAAAATAATCGCTAAAGCTCCGACTATCAAGCAATAGACGGCGAACCAAATCAGTTTTCCTCTTTTCACGATGTTAATCATCCATTTGCAGGCTAAGCAGCCAGTGATGAAGGCCGCGATGAAGCCAATGGCGAGGGAGCCGAAGGAGATGCCGTTCATGGCGTTGCCGAAGCCCTCCTTGGCGATGTCAAGCACATCGAGCAGCGCCTCGCCCAGCACGGGCGGGATGACCATCAGGAACGAGAATTGCGCCATCCGCTCCTTTTTGTTTCCCAAGAGCAGACCCGTGGCGATGGTGGTTCCCGAGCGAGAGAGGCCGGGTAGTACGGCCACCGCTTGCCCGATGCCGATGATGAAGGCATGCAGCGGGGAAATCTCCTCACGCTGGCGCGGTTTGGCATAGTAGGAAAAGGCAAGTAGCGATGCCGTGACTAAAAGCATGATGCCGACAATCAACAGGCCGGAGCCGAAAATGGCCTCTACTTTGTCTTTGAAAAAGACCCCTACGATGCCGATGGGAATCATCGAAATGAGGATGTTGATGGCGAAACGGGTGCCCTCGTTCAGTCCGGAGTAACTTTTCCACGACTGGTGGGTGAAGAGGTCCTTGAAAATCCAGACGATTTCTTTCCACAGCACTACGAGCGTGCTAAGTACCGTGGCCACATGAAGTGCCACAATCATCGTGAGGTTCGAGTCGCCTTGCAGTTCAAAAAAGTGCGACAGAATCGTCAGGTGACCGCTGCTGCTGACGGGCAGAAATTCGGTCAAACCTTGTACGATGCCCAGGATCAGGGCTTCCAACCAGCTCATAGAGGATTACAGTTCGGTTTCTTGTTTCGGAGTCCTGGGATGCCACATGATGGCCACGATTTCGGTCAACAAACCGAGGAAAATCAAGATCGGAGCCACCACGATGCGGCGGGTGTTGTAGATTTCGCCGTCGAAGGTGTTGCTGGGCACGTCGCCGCCGCTCAGGCAGATATAGCCGATGAGGAGCAGCAATGCACCGACACCCATCAGGATGTAATTCATTTTGCGGAAAAGAGGCGGACGATTGCCTCTCTCAGTGGTTTCAGTTTCAATATTCGAGCTCATAATATTCAAATTGTTAATGTTTTACATATAAAGACGTTCGTCGTCGATGCGGATATAGCGGTTCACGGAAAAAGCGGAGATGATCATGGTGAACAACATGCTGAGGATGAACACGGCGGCGAGGATGATGACGATGTGGAGCATGGCGGAGAAGTCAACGAAATCGGGTGCCATGCTATTGCCGTAGAGCAGTAGCAACGCCAGCAGCACCACAGCAATCAGTCCGCCCCAGATGCCTTGCAGCATCCCTTTGGTTACAAAGGGCTTGCGGACAAACCGCGGGGTGGCACCGACCAGCAGCATGCTTTTGATGTTGAACCGTTTGGCATAAATGTTCAGCCGGATGCAGTTGGCCACCAGCAACATGGAGATGATGATGAACACCGCACAGATGGCCAAGATAATCCATTGAATCCGGTGAAAGTTGTTGCTGATGGATTTGACGATCACATCCGGGTAGTCCACATCTTGCACGATGGGGTAGCGTTTCAGTTCTTTCGTGATTTTGTTGAGGGAGTCGGTGTTGGCATACTGAGGCTTCACATTGATGATGATGGAGGCGTTGATGGGGTTGGAAATCACTTCCGTGAAGTTGCTCCCGATGATTTCTTGTGCGGTGCGGGTGTTCTCCTCACGTGACGACACACGGGAGTTTTCGATGTAGGGCTTCAGCTTGATTTGCTTTTCTAAAGCGTCGATGTCGGCCTCTTTGATGTCAGAATAGAAAAGCACTTCCATCTCGATTTTCTGCGAGAGATTTTGGAGATAGCGCATGGAGAAAAATGCGAAAAGAGCCAGTGCGCCGATGAAAAACATGGTCAAGGCAATGCTGAAGATGGAGCCGAAAGCGGAAAGCCTGAGACGGGCTTTCGTTATTCTGTCAATGGAATCCGGATAATTCGCCATAGTA
Organism: Bacteroidales bacterium; assembly: GCA_017527945.1. The sequence goes on from JAFXPL010000175.1 coordinate 9,247, forward strand.
AACTTTTTGCGCCGCAAAAGTACAAAAAATTAGGAAACAAAAAATCGTACCTTTGCCGCCGGTTTGAAAATGTCATGGAATATCTTGGAAGAATACTCAAGTATTTGAAAAACTACAAGTTACAGATTGTACTCATTTTTTTTGTGCAATTTCTGTATGCTTTTTTCTCCATTTTCACGCTTACACTCATTGTGCCGTTTCTCCAGGTACTGTTCCAACAAGTGGAGCCCGTGACGGCTCGCCCTGAGTTCTCTTTTTCTGCACAATATCTTATCAACACTTTTTATTATGGCATGACGGTCGTGATTGCGCGATATGGCCAGGCTTCAGCTTTGATATTCATAGCGTTAACTATGGTCTGCCTCTCTTTCCTCTCAAATTCCTGTCGTTACGCTGGCATGTACTGGCTGTCGCACATAAGGTCCGGCATTCTTTCCAATATCCGCGATGACTTCTACCGGAAGCTGATTCGCCTTCCGCTTTCATTCTACTCTAAACAAAGGTCTGGAGATATCGTGAGCCGCATGGGTGCGGATGTGTTGGAAGTGGAGTGGTCGATCATCTCTTCATTGTTGGCAATTTGCCGTGACCCGTTTTTGTTGGTCGCCTATTTAGTGACATTGTTCAGCATCAGTGCGAGACTCAGTCTGGTGACCCTGCTTATTCTGCCGCTGATGGCACTCGTCTTGTCGGTTATCGGCAAGAACATTCGCAACTATTCGCTCAGGTCGCAAGGGCTGATGGGCAGGATGACCGCCTATTTTGAGGAGGCCGTCGATGGGCTTCGCGTCATTAAGGGCTATAATGCGCAGGATTACGTCTCCGAACAGTTTCGGAAAGAGAATTTCCAGTTTTATCGGCTTAACAAGAAAATATTCAGAATCAAGGAGTTGGGTTCCCCTTTGATAGAGTTCCTCTGCATTTTCACAGCTTTGGCCATTTCGTTGATCGGGTTGGTGGCTTTCCCGGAAAGCTTCGCGTCGAAAGGTCCGCTTTTCATGCTCTATTTTGTTGTTTTCGCCCGCATGATTCCGCCGGCAAAGTCGTTGGCTACCACTTATTATCAGATGCGGAAAGGACTCAGTGCAGCGGCCAGGATTTATGAGGTGATGGATGCAGACGATGAAATTAAGGAAGCGGATAATCCGAAACAAATTACAGACTTTCAACGCAGTATAGATGTCAAAGATGTAAGTTTTTCTTATAATCCCCAGGTGGCAAATGCGGAGGATTGTGAAGTGTTGAGGCATGTCAGCTTTTCGTTGAAAAAGGGTGAGACCGTGGCGATTGTGGGGCCGTCGGGCAGCGGGAAATCGACCTTGGTGGATTTGTTGTCGCGATTTTATGATATTCGCTTCGGGGAAATCTTGGTGGATGGAATACCCCATGATCAATATGTTTTGCAAGATTTAAGGGGGTTGTTTGGAATTGTGAATCAGGATGTCATCCTTTTCGATGATACAATATATAATAATATAGTCTTCGGGTTGGCGGGGGTTACAGCGGAACAGGTGGAAGCAGCTGCGCGCATTGCGCAGGCGCACGACTTTATCATGCATCTGGAAGATGGATACCAGACGCGTATTGGCAATCGCGGTATGCGTCTTTCCGGTGGTCAGCGGCAGCGGATCAGCATTGCGCGCGCCATCTTGCGCAGCCCGCAGATCTTCATCCTTGATGAGGCCACCTCGGCATTGGATAACGAGTCCGAGCGTCTTTTCCAAGAGGCACTCCTGCCGTATGTCAGACAACATACAGGGATTATCATCGCGCATAGGCTCAATACAATCAGGTTTGCGGATAAAATCGTCTTTCTCAAAGAAGGGCGCGTCGTGGAGATCGGCACCCATGAAGATTTGATGAGTAGGCAAGGGGAGTATTTCCAGTTCTATTCTGCGCAACAGTCAACGGAATAGTCCTATGTTCGGGCTTCGATTATTTTATTAATTTTGCACCCAAAAAAGAATACAAGTGTTCTATTAGAAAAAAAACAATATGGTACAGTTAAGAAGGTTTGCACTCTTTTTGTCGCATGTTATCGCTTTAATATGTTTTCTATCACCTGTTTACGCCCAAAGCGAACAGCAATTTGAAACCGATCCGGTCATCTTAAACCGAATCAGTCAATGGCAGGACCTGAAGTTCGGGCTGATGATGCACTGGGGTGTCTATTCACAGTGGGGCGTGGTGGAATCATGGTCGATATGCAATGAACCCTGGATTGATCGGAAAGGGGAGCCATACACTGAGTATAAGGCTAATTACCAGGCTCTTAACAAGACTTTCAATCCGACAAAATTTGATCCAGATGCGTGGGCGCAATTAGCCCGGGAGAGTGGTATGAAGTATTTCGTGTTCACCACCAAGCACCACGACGGATTCTGCATGTACGACACGAAAGAGACCGACTACTCCGTCACCGGCAAGGATTGCCCGTTCTCGAAAAACCCAAAAGCAGACATCACTGGCGAACTGGTGAAGGCTTTCCGCAGTCAAGGGCTCTGGACTGGGCTCTATTTCTCGAAACCTGATTGGCACTGCCCCGACTATTGGGCACCAGAATGGGCCACGCCCGACCGCAATGTGAACTACGATCCGGTCAAGCATCCCGACCGATGGGAAAAATACTGTGACTTCACCCGCAAACAGCTGCACGAACTGGCCAACAACTACGGTGACATCGATATCCTTTGGCTCGACGGCGGCTGGATACGTCCCGAGTGGAGCGTCAATGACGAATGCCGCGACTGGCTCGGCTGTCAGGGTTGGATTCAGGATATCGACATGCCGCGTGTGGCCAAGGATGTGCGCGCCAACAATCCCGACCTCATTATTGTTGACCGTAGTGTGCATGGCCGGTACGAAAACTACCGTACGCCCGAGCAAGAAGTCCCCGACACGCTTTTGCCCTACCCGTGGGAAACCTGCATGTCGATGGGCGACTCTTGGTCCTACGTGGCCACGGACAATTACAAGTCCACCAACCGCCTCATCCACCTGCTGATCGATATCGTGGCCAAGGGTGGCAACTTCCTGCTCAATGTGGGTCCGTCGCCAGAGGGCACCTTGCCCCCTACCGCTGTGGAACGTCTGCGAGATATGGGTAAATGGTTGAGTGTCAATGGAAAAGCTATATACAACACTCGTCCCTGTCTGCCTTATTGTTACGGACAAGTGCGCTTCACGCAAGGAAAGGATGGTCAACGGTATGCGCTTTTGCTCATTCCGGAGAACGAGTCCGTCCCTGCCACATACACTTTCAAGAACATGGAAAAACCGGTGAAAACCGGGAAAGCTGTCATCCTCGGCACTTCCGAAAAGGCGACCATTACCAAGAAAGGCGATGAATACACCATCACCCTCCCTAAAAATGTGCAGCGAAAAGGGAAAGACGCCATTGTGGTGGCATTGTAATCAAGAAGCGTAACCATAGTCCGACAGAACCTCATGTCTATAAAAAATATCTTCCTTAAGCAGCCTCGAAGAGGCAAGACGCACGCAGTGCAATTAACCCCACACAAGCGCAGCGCAGTGTGGGGTCTGTCGTGCAGGCGCAGCGCAGTGTGGGGTCTGTCATGCAGGCGCAGCGCAGTGTGGAGCCTGTCAATCCTCTTGGTGCTGATAGTCGCGTCATGCCAGTCCAAGCCAAAAGCTCCGGATGCACTGCTTGTGGAAGCTGACACTTCAGTGGAACGCGTCGAGACGGAAACGCCGAAATACACGGAGATGGAGCTGCAGCTCCTTGACTTCGGGCTGCAGGACATCGCGGAAGTTGATTCCACCATCGGAGTGTTCATGGTCTATGCCACGCCCGATAACTTCTTGGGTCACGTTCTTTACCCCGACATCCACCACGCCTTTGCGATTCCTGCCATGGCGCAGAAACTTGTGAAAGCGCAGCAACGGTTGAAGTCGCTTCGTCCCGACTTGTCGCTGTTGATTTACGATGCTGCGCGTCCGGTTAGTGTGCAGCGTGAGATGTGGGAATCGGTGAAAGGCACGCCGAACATTTCGTTTGTGGCCAACCCCGCCAAGGGACGTGGCATGCACAACTATGGTGCGGCGGTCGATATCACGATCATGGACAGCACCGGAACACCGTTGCCGATGGGGTCTGCACACGACTATTTCGGTCCGGAAGCCCGTATCGACCACGAGCCGGAGTTGGTCGCCAAAGGTCTGATCACTTCGGAAGAACTGGAAAACCGCAAGCTGTTGCGTCGCGTGATGACCGAGAGCGGCTTCATCACCTGCGTGTCGGAATGGTGGCATTTCAACCATATTCCTTCCATTCGGGCGAAATCAGAGCTGAAAATCATCGATCTGTAGAGGAATGACGAAATATTCTTTGAGGTTATGTTCGCCATTTGAAACAAAAACACCTGCGACATCGCAGGTGTTTTTTTGTGGAGCGTATGAGAATCGAACTCACGACCTCTTGACTGCCAGTCAAACGCTCTAGCCAACTGAGCTAACGCCCCATCATTGCTGAAAGCGGCGGCAAAAATACATTTTTTTTTGATTCCACAAGCAGTGTCGCGAATTTTTTTTTACAGTAAATAGTAAATAAAGCAAGCAAAAAAAAGAATATAAATTTTTTGTTGTATTCAATGAAAAAAATCCTATCTTTGCCGTGTGAAACAAAATGGAAAAACGATGAAACAAAACATTGTCTCTTTTGAGACACCACATTTGATTCCTGATCTGGACCTTCGCGCCCCTGAAGTTCAAGACATTCTCGGCATGCCTCCGAAAACCATACTCCGCATGGGTATTTCGGTGATTTCAGCAGTGGTTGTCGCACTTTTTGCGGGCTGCTGGATCATCAAATATCCTGACATCCTGCCAGCACCTGTCATTGTCACAACGGAGAATCTACCTGCCGGTGTGATGGCTATGACAACGGGTAAGATTGATGCTGTTGCTGTTGAGGAGAAGCAGGTGGTGAAAGAAGGTGATTTGTTGGCCATTATCAGTAATCCGGCCAATTATGAAGATGTGATGATGTTGAAACGAATGTTGGAAGAGGTGGACACACAGGTTGTAAAGACGCACGGCCCTCCGTCTCTGCAGACGAACCGTTCCTCGTCGTTGCAATTGGGAGATCTCCAGTCGGCATACATCGCCTTCGACAATGCCCTGAACGATTATCACCATTTTGTGGAGGCGGATTACCATAACCGCAAAATCAAAGTTGTCCAAAAACAGATTTCTACGCAGAAAGAGCTGCTTTATAAAACCGTCAATCAGTTGTATATCAGTAAAAACCAGTTGGAAGCAGCGCAAAATCTTTTTGAAATAGACTCAACACTTTATAGTAAGGGTGCAATCTCTTTGGTTGATTACCAATCAGCGAGAAACATTTTTTTGCAACAGCAGTCCTCTTTCGAGTCGTCCAAAATGAATGTTGACAACCAGCAAATGAGCCTTCTTCAGTCCGAGCAGAGCGTCTTTGACTTGGAACAGCAGCGTGTTGACGAAGCGCAGCGGCTGATGTCAGCACTGACGAGTGCTATGGAACGGTTGGCTGCCCAAATTCTGCAGTGGGAACAAAATTATCTGCTGGTTGCCCCATGCGATGGCAAGGTCACATTCACCAAGTATTGGCAAAAAAACCAGAATGTGAAAGCGGGCGAGGTGTTGGTTACGGTAGTCCCCGACGACCAAATCCGTGTCATTGGCAAGATTCTGCTTCCTCCGCACGGTGCTGGCAAGGTGCAGGTTGGACAGGCTGTCAATGTGAAGCTCGACAACTATCCGTACATGGAATACGGGATGCTGAAGGCGTCAATCCGTAGCATTTCTCTTGTACCCGTGCAGCATCCTGACGGTACTCGTGTCTATTCCCTTGAAGTCGCATTCCCAGCACCATTGGTCACCACCAGCCGAAAACAGCTCTCTTTCACACATGAGATGACTGGCACGGCGGAAATCATTACGGAGGATTTGAGGTTGCTGGATCGGTTTTGGAAACCCGTCAAATCCCTATTTGTACGTTGATCTTTGAACTATAATTTTAGAACCTAATGAAATATTACCACCAACTTGATGCCATGGACTGTGGTCCCACATGCCTTCGGATGGTTGCTGACCATTATGGGCGGTATTATGCTTTGGAAACTTTGCGGCAGCGCTGTCATATCGGGCGCGAAGGGGTGAGTCTGCTCGGCATCAGCACCGCCGCCGAGAGCATCGGTTTCCGCACCATCGGCGTGCATATCTCGTTTGAACAGCTGGCAGAGGCACCGCTACCCTGCATCGTGCATTGGAAACAGAACCATTTTGTGGTCGTCTATAAAATCCAATGTACAATGAACAATGTACAATGTACAAAGGGGGATATTCCGAAGGGAACCGTTTATGTCGCGGACCCTGCACAAGGTCTCGTCAAGTTCTCCGTGCAGGAATTCCTGTCGGGGTGGCTCAGCACCAAGACGGGAGGGAAGGACGAGGGGGTGGCTCTGCTGCTGGAAACCACTCCGGATTTCTACAATGCGGAGGGCGAGAAGCAAGACAAGACCAAACTCAGTTTCGTGCTGCAATACCTCAAGCCTTACAAGATACTCATCGTGCAGCTTTTCCTGGGGATGCTGCTCGGCACGCTGCTCCAGCTCATCTTCCCGTTCCTAACCCAAAGCATTGTTGATTACGGTATTGGCAACAACAACCTCAGTTTTGTGGTCGTCATCCTCATTGCCCAGCTCACCCTCTATGTGGCACAGACGGCCGTGGAATTCATCCGCTCGTGGATTTTGCTCCACATCAGCACCCGCATCAACATCTCCATCATTTCCGACTTCCTCATCAAACTGATGAAGCTGCCCATCGCCTTTTTCGACACCAAAATGATCGGCGACATCATGCAGCGTATCGGCGACCACAGCCGCATCGAGGCCTTCCTCACCTCCTCCACGCTGAACATGTTGTTCTCCTTCGTCAACTTGATTGTGTTCAGTATCGTACTTGCACTCTACAGCCTGAAACTCTTTGCGGTGTTCCTCATCGCCTCTACCTTGTACGTACTTTGGATCACCATCTTTCTGAGGAAACGCAAAGAGCTGGACTACAAGCGTTTTGCACAGGCCTCCGCCGAGCAGAGCAATCTCTACCAACTCATTACGGGAATGCAGGAGATAAAGCTCAACAACTGCGAGAAACAGAAGCGTTGGGAATGGGAGAACATACAGGCCAAGCTTTTTCGCGTGAGTATTAAGGGGCTTGCACTCAGTCAGTTCCAGCAGTCAGGCGCCTTCTTCATCAACGAGACCAAGAACATCCTTATCTCGTTTGTCTCCGCCGCCGCCGTCATCAAGGGTGACATGACCTTGGGTATGATGACCGCCGTGCAATACATCATTGGTCAGCTCAATGCCCCCATCAACCAGATGATCGGATTCATCCAGTCGGCGCAGGACGCGAAAATCAGCCTGGAGCGTTTGGGGGAAATCCACAACCGCGAGGACGAGGGATCTCAATGTACAATGTACAATGAACAATGTACAATGATTGGGGATATGTCGAATCCCGATGTCGTAGGAACGTATCGCATACGTCCAATGGATTTACGAATGGAAAACATCACATTCCGCTACGATGAATTGTCGGACAATGTGTTGGAAGACATTACGTTGGAGATTCCGGCGGGCAAGGTGACGGCCATCGTGGGGATGAGCGGCAGCGGTAAGACCACGATAGTGAAGCTGCTGTTAGGCTTTTATCCGCCGAAAAAAGGGGAGATTCTGACGGGTGGCATGAATTTGAAAAACATCCGGCCGTCAGACTGGCGGGCGCGGTGCGGGGCGGTGATGCAGGACGGCTTCATTTTTTCAGACACTATCGCCCGCAACATCGCGGTGGGAGAGGAACGTATTGACGGTCAGCGGTTGCTCAACGCCGTGCGGGTGGCCAACATCGAGGAAATGATAGATGGTTTACCGTTGGGTTACAACTCCAAAATCGGTCAGGAGGGCAAGGGCATCAGCCAGGGACAACGTCAACGCATCCTCATCGCCCGCGCCGTCTATAAGAATCCTGACTTTCTGTTCTTTGATGAGGCCACCAACGCCTTGGACGCCAACAACGAGAAAGTGATTATGGAGAACCTCCAGCAGTTCTTCAAGGGACGGACGGTGGTGGTGGTGGCGCACCGCCTGAGCACGGTGAAGAATGCCGACCAAATTGTGGTGCTCAACCACGGGCGCATCGTTGAGGTGGGCACGCACGAGCAGCTGACCTCCCTGCGCGGGGAGTACTTTGAATTGGTGAGAAATCAGTTGGAAATGGGAGGTGGATAGCGGTGTATTATGAATAGTGGTTTGGAATTGGCTCAGCTGGGTGAAATGGTCTTGTTGATGGTCAAGTAATTTTTCACAAGTTTCAGATAATCAGGTGTGTATTGCGATTTTGCGTCGCGAATGGCGAGTGTCATTTTTGTTTCCATTTGCGGTGAACGGCCATACTCCCGCACGATACGACTGACGGGTTTGGCAGCTGTCGGCCGAATGAAAACGGATTTTCGGACATGCCATTTGCCCACTGTGAGCGCATGAAATTCTTCCATTTCCGCTGGCGGCAGAATCAGTGCGAAACGACCATTTTGGGAAAGCAGTTTATCGACACCGTCCACTAAATCGTCAAACGAAAGCTGCCCATCACCGTGCCTGCTTTGCAAGCGTCCTTTTTCTTTGGGTTTCAGATTGTTGTGAAAAAACGGAGGATTGCTTACAATTAAATCGAATTTTGTTGCGTCGCATTGGTTGGCGAACTCTTGCAGACTGATTTTCTCGAAGCGAAAACAATGAAGCGGCAACAGCGGAAATTGTTGTGCATTTTCTTGTGCTTCGATAATGGAGTCTGAATCCACATCGATGCCGATAATTTTAGGAATTATTTGTCTGTCAACAAGTTGCTGTGCGATGCAAAAAGCTATAACCCCGCATCCGCATCCTATGTCCAATATGTTGAGTGCTGGTGGTGCTTGCGTGAGCGTAGCCAACAGCACGGCATCCGTCCCGATTTTCAGCGTACACCGTTCATGGGACAAATCAAAACGCTTGAAATGAAACATTTACGAGCAATAAACCTCCAACAGTTTTGCTTTTCCGTCAGGTACAATCTGCATCTGTTCCACTTCAGCGGGCACCAGTGCCACCTCGCCTGTCCCTAACCGTTCTTTGAAAGCATCGGACACCATGAACGCATTGCCTTCCAGGCAGATATATATTACAAACGAATCTAAATTGACAAAGGATTTCTGAACTTGCATATCCATTTCCAACAGGTTGGTGTTGAAGAAGGGGGATTGCACAAGCGTCACGGTTTTATTCATCTCGTGCTTGTAATGTACTTGGAAATCATCCAGATTCTTTTCGGCATGAATCGCTTCGAAAGCTTCTTCGGTATGTAATTCGCGGCTGTTGCCGTTGTCATCCACGCGGTTCCAGTCATAGATGCGGAAGGTGATGTCGGAAGGTTGCTGGATTTCCGCCAAAAGTACCCCTTTGCCGATGGCGTGCACAGTTCCGGCGGGAATCATGAACGTGTCACCGGGCTTTACGGGATAGAACTTGAGAAAATCTTCCAACGTGCCCTGTTCAACGGCATCCAGATATTGTTGGGCGGTGGTTTTCTTGTTGAAACCGACATACAGTCCTGCGCCTTCGTCAGCTTGGATTACGTGCCACATTTCCGTTTTTCCGTTTTGCCCGTAGTGCTCCTGTGCGAAATCATCATCGGGATGCACCTGCACGGAGAGATTGTCCTGTGCGTCGATGAATTTGATGAGCAGGGGGAAACCGAGCCCGTATTTTTCATAATTCTTTTCGCCCACCAGGTCTGTGAGGTAAATTTCGAGCAGCTCGTTGAGATTGTTTTCGGCGAGGAAACCGTTGGCTACCACCGACTCGTCGTCCACGATACCAGAGATCTCCCAGCTTTCGCCGCAGTTTTCCAACGGGCTGATTTTATGTTTGAGGATGGTTTCGATTTTGTTGCCGCCCCAGATCTTTTCCTTCAGGATGGGCGTGAATTTCAAAGGGTATAGATTTGTCATATTTTATTGTGCAGAATAATAGTTTCGATTCTTGTGCTGGTAGTCGGGCAGCGGCTTGTCGGGATTGGAGCCGCGCACGTTCTTCTGGAACACCCATTTGCCGTCCTCTTCGATGAAGCCTTGGTTTAGACTGGATTCCGGCACCATGTAGGCGGGCACGTTCTTCATGGATTCATCCATCGGAATCAGCTCCTCGAAGATGATCATGTCACAGCGCATCCGCTTGTAGTCGTAATCGTGCGTCTTGGGGTTGTATTTCCCCGTGCTGACCAGATATTCTTGGTTCTCGTAGTTGAGCAACATAGAGGCGTTCTTGGAGTATTCGAAGATGACCCGCGCCACTTTTTCGGGATAGTTTTTGAATACACGGCCTCCGAAGATCGGGGTCATTTCTTTGTTAAAATGCAGGATTTCAATAATTTTCTGGTTTGTGAAAAGGTCATTCCCATTCCAGCCGAGCAGCGTGTAGTAGGTGGTGTTCTTTTCCTTCACTGGAATCAGTTTGTAATAGACTGCGCCGTACCAGCGGTTGTGGTTGCCGACGAGCGTCTTGGGATAGTCGATGTTCTGGCGCTTGTCGTACAGCGGATAGAGCACATATTTTTTCCGGTTGTCGTTATAGACGTGTATGAAACCGAAATTCTCGATGTCGTAGTTGTTTTTCAACACATACCAGGTGAAGACTTTGAAGACATTGTCGGGGGAGGCCAGCACGCTGAAATTATGGACGGAATCCCAGGTGTGTTTGTAAGCATCTGGCATTTGCAGCACCTCTTCGAGCAACGACATGAAATCCTCGTTCAGCGCCAATCGGGATGTTTCGTCCGGTTCCGCCATCACTTGGTCACGCAGATGGATGAGGCTGTCTTCCCACATGCGAAAGTCGGGCTTTTTTTGAGAGAAAGCCGTCATTCCGCACAGTAGGACCAGTGTCAATATACCCGAAATATGTTTCAACATCTTAGAATAACTTGCAAAAATACAAAATATTGCACTATGTTTTGGCAATATGAAGTTTTTTTACGGATACATTACTTGAAAAGTTGCAATTACGTCTATTTTATTAGATCTAATTGCAACTTTTTCTGTCTTTATTTTGAACATAGAAACTTGAAGAAGCAAGTTTCAATAGTCGAAAGGGGAGAGGAAGGAAGAAAACGATTCACCGCGAAGATCCTTTTCGGAGGTGATAGGGTTGTCAACCTGCCAATTGATGTTTAAATCCTTGTCGTTGAATAAGATACAGCCTTCAGATGCTTTGTTGTAAAAGTTGGAGCATTTGTAGGCGAATACGGTGTTGTCCTCTAAAGCGGCGAAGCCATGGGCAAAGCCGACAGGAAGGTAGAATTGCCGGAAGTTGTCGGCCGTGAGGAGAACGGACTCATATTGTCCGTATGTGGGGCTTCCTCTTCGGATGTCAACGGCAAAGTCCAGGACAGCGCCTTGAAGCACTCGCACCAATTTGGCTTGGGCGAAAGGAGGCTTCTGAAAATGCAATCCGCGGACGACCCCTTTTTGCGAACAGGACTGGTTGTCTTGGACGAACTTGTCGGTGATACCTAACGCCTTGAATGATTGTTCGTTGTAGCTTTCAAAAAAATATCCGCGATCATCTTTGAAGATAGTCGGTTCCACAACAAGCAATCCTTCGATTTTGGTTTTAGTCACATGCATGATGATGGTCTTAAGTTGTTGAATAGATTTGGTTTACACCGCCACATCCGCCTTGATGTGCGGGTGAGGGTCGTAGTTTTCCAACGTGAAGTCCTCATACTGGAAGTCGAAGATACTTTTGACATCGGGTTTGATGCGCATTTGCGGCAGCGGACGCGGCTCGCGGGAGAGCTGTAACTTGGCCTGTTCCACGTGGTTGGAGTAGATGTGCGCATCGCCGAAGGTGTGCACGAAGTCCTTGGCCTTCAGCCCGCACACTTGCGCCACCATCATCGTCAGCAGGGCGTAGGAGGCGATGTTGAAGGGCACGCCGAGGAAGACGTCCGCGCTTCGCTGGTAGAGCTGGCACGAGAGCTGCCCGTCGTTGGCGTAGAACTGGAACATCGTGTGGCATGGAGGTAGCGCCATCTGATCGACATCCGCCGGGTTCCACGCACTCACGATAAGCCGCCGGGAATCCGGATTGCGTTTGAGCTGCTCGATCAGGTTGGTAATCTGGTCGATGACGCGGCCGTCGGGAGCTTCCCACGACCGCCACTGCTTGCCATAGACCGGCCCCAGGTCGCCGCGCTCGTCCGCCCACTCGTCCCAAATCGTCACCTTGTGGTCGTGCAGGTACTGGATGTTCGTGTCGCCACGCAAGAACCACAACAGCTCGTAGATGATGGAACGCAGATGCAGCTTCTTGGTAGTCAGTAAGGGGAATCCCTTCTGCAAATCAAACCGCATCTGGTAACCGAAAATGCTGTAAGTGCCCGTACCTGTTCGGTCGGCCTTGTAGTGACCCTCATCAAGGATCGTGCGCATCAGGTCTAAGTACTGCTTCATCTTTGAGTTTGTTAGTGATTAGTGAATAGTGATCAGTGATCAGTCACAAGTCATACGTCACGCGGGGACTTCCAGACTTTCGAGCACATCGAGCACATTCTCCAAACGGGTCTCCTTGACTTTTTCAATTTGGCCTTTGTCGCAGAGGGTGGCCATCTCCGGGTTGATGGGCAGGCGATCCAACAGTTTGATGTTGAATTCCTTGGCTACCTCTTCGGCATTGCTTTGGCCGAACACGGAAATCTTCTCGCCGCAGTGCGGGCAGGTGATGTAGCTGTAGTTTTCGATGAGGCCGAGGATGGGGATGTTCATCATGCCGGCCATGTTGACGGCCTTGCTCACGATGAGGGAGACCAGCTCTTGCGGGGAGGTGATCATCAAGATGCCGTCGAGGGTGATGGTCTGGAAGACGGTCAACGGCACGTCGCCGGTGCCGGGAGGCATGTCAATCAGCAGGAAGTCGATGTTTTCCCAGATCACTTCGGTCCAGAACTGCTTCACCATACCGGCGACCAGCGGACCGCGCCATAGCACGGGCGACTTCTCGTCGGCAATCAGCAAGTTGCTGGAAATCACCTCAATGCCGGTTTCGGTAACGGCGGGATAGACGCCTTGCTCGCTGCCGCGCACCATTTCGTGGAGGTTGAACATTTTCGGGATGGAGGGACCGGTGACATCCGCGTCGAGGATGCCCACGCGGTAACCCTTGCGGCGCAACGCCACGGCCAACAACGAGGTGACGGAGCTCTTGCCCACGCCGCCCTTGCCGCTCACCACACCAATGACTTTCTTGATATTGCTTAATGCATTCGGTTTCTCGTGCAAATCTCTGCTTCCGCAGTCTTTCTGACTGCATTCCTGACAATTGTGATTACATTCGCTCATATTCTCTTACTATATTTTATATGAATCTGAGCGGCAAAGATACGATTTTTTTTGGACGTGAGACGTAGGACGCGAGACGTGAGAATATGGGAATCGGAACAAAATCTGCCATGATTCAAAAATTGAAAGCAAAAGGTTTTACATACGATGCAACACTTGATATGCTAGAAGGAGAGTTCAATGGTCAGCCTGTATTCATATCCGTTGTGACAGAGAATAATAAAGTTTATCGAATTTGCATATTTGACAAAAATGAAACCACAGGATCTCAAATAAAGATTCGATTTAATACTTTGTGTCGCCAATTTGAGAAGAACGGACAATTTCACATTCTCTTTTGAACCACAATTTGGGTACGAAATCGCTTTTGGCATAACCGCAACAAGTGCAGATGTCTGGTTTGCCTATCGTTTTTAACGTTGTAGGTTAAGGAGAAGTGTTCTCTTTCCCCGCACACCTGACGGCATGCGATTGGAGACGCTGGAAGTGTCTTCTCCCACCTAAGCCAACAGCCAATAGCTAAAAGCCAATAGCCGACAGAAAACCGTCGCAGCCCTCCTGCACGTCGTCCCAGGTGGCCTGGAAGTCGCCGGTGTACCAAGGGTCGGCCACATCACGGGGGTGGTCGGTGTAGTCCATCAACAGCGAAATCTTGCCGTCCACATCTTGTCCGACAATGCGCTGGATGTTCCGCCGGTTGTTCTGGTCCATGATGATGATGTAGTCGTAATAGTCGTAGTCGGTGCGGGTCATCTGGCGGGCGGTCTTGCCGTCGCAAGAGATACCATGCGCCGCCAACATCCTGCGGGCCGGCGGATAGACAGGGTTGCCGATCTCCTCGCGGCTCGTCGCGGCGGAGGCAATCTCGAACTGCGCGGAGAGTCCCCGCTCCGCCACCTTTTGCTTCATTACGAACTCCGCCATGGGACTGCGGCAGATGTTGCCGTGGCACACAAAAAGGACTCTGGTTTTCGTCACTTTTGATTTTGTATGTTCACTTGTACTGGGCATAATTTTCAGTCGATTTTTATTTCCCAAGCCTCGCGCACCCGTTTCGTTATGGTCTCTTCGTCAAAGCCTACCTCTTTGTATAGGTTCGGAATGTCGCCATGCGAGATGAAACGGTCGGGCAGGGCGATGTGCAGCAGGTGGTTACGAAATCCTCTTTTTTCCAGAAATTCTGCTGTTTCGGAGAACAGTCCGCCCTTTTCGGTGCCGTCCTCCACGGTGATCCAAACGGGATACTGGTCTGCAAATGTTGCCAATGCGCTTTCGTCCAACGGTTTGAGGAACCGCACATCGAAATGTCCTGCGTGGATGTCCTCCTTCTCCAGTTTCTGCAGCACGTTCTCCACGGCGTTGCCCAATGGCCCGAGAGTGAGGAGCAGGACTTTTTCGCCTTTTCGGAGCAGTTGTCCTTTGCCGATAGGTAACACTTGCGGTTCGTTGTGCCAGTCGGTGAGGACACCGCGTCCGCGCGGGTAACGGATGACGAACGGAAGTCCGTGATTTTTTGCGTTTTGGTAGGCGGTGAGCATTAGGTTGCGCAGTTCATGTTCGTTGAGAGGCGACGAGACGATGAGGTCGGGGATGCAGCGCAGGAAGGCCAAGTCGAAAACGCCCTGGTGTGTTGCACCGTCTTCTCCTACGAGCCCGGCGCGGTCGATGCAGAATACGACAGGCAACTTTTGTAGCGCCACGTCGTGGATTACTTGGTCGTAGCCGCGTTGCAGGAACGACGAATAGATGTTGCAGAACGGGATGTAGTCTTCGGTGGCCAGTCCTGCCGAGAAGGTGACGGCATGCTGTTCGGCGATGCCCACATCGAAGACGCGGTCAGGGAACTCCCTGTCCATGATGGTCAGCGAGCAGCCGGTGGCCATGGCGGGTGTGATGCCCACCACTTTCTCGTCCTTCCGGGCGAATTCCAGAATCGTGTTTCCGAAAACATCTTGGTATTTAGGTGGTTGCGCATTGTCTTCGGTACGGATGAGGGCACCGGTTTCGGGATCGAATTTTCCGGGGGCGTGGTATTGGGTCTGGTTCTGTTCCGCTGCCTCCAGCCCTTTTCCCTTGACCGTCAGCACGTGGAACAGCTTCAGTCCGGGCAGTTTCTTCAGCCCTTGCAACGTTTTCACGAGGTAGATCACGTCATGGCCGTCGGCGGGACCGAAGTAGCGGTATCCGAGGCTTTGAAACCAGTTGCTACCGCCGAAGAGCCAGCCTTTCACCGAGTTCCCCATCTTGCTGAAGAAATTGGTGACGTGGTTGGGGTGGTTGGTGCGGAAGGTGAAGAAATTCCAGAGACGGTTTTTCATCCGGTTGTAGGCAGGGGAGGCGGTGATGGAGAGCAGGTATTTGCTCATCGCGCCGGTGCTCTTGTCGATGGATATTTTGTTGTCGTTCAAGATTACCAGCATGTTGACATCGCGGTAAGGGGCCTGGTTCATGGCTTCGAAGGCCATGCCGCCGCCGATGGCGCCGTCGCCGATGACGGCGATGTGGTTGCGTTTCAGGTTGCCTTCCATCTTTGCGGCCATGGCCATGCCAAGGGCAGCGGAGATGGAAGTGGAGGAGTGTCCCGTGCCGAAGGCGTCGAACTCGCTCTCCTCGCGGCGCGGGAACCCGCTGATGCCACCGTAGCAGCGGTTGGTGTTGAAAAGGTCCTTGCGGCCGGTCAGGATTTTGTGGCAGTAGGCCTGGTGCCCAACGTCCCAGATCAGCTTGTCATCCGGAGTGTCGAAGACGTAGTGGATGGCCACGGTCAGCTCCACCACCCCGAGGCTGGAACCGAGGTGACCCGGATGCCTGGCGGTCTGCTCGATGATGAAGTGGCGCAGCTCTTCGCACAACTGGGGCAGCTTCTCGACAGGCAGCTTCCGCAAATCCTCAACCGATTGTATATTGGATAGCAACTCGCTCATTTTCTTTCCGTTACTTGTTTATAGAAGTCGGTGATTTGCTGTGCGATGACCGCGTTGTTGTGGTGGATGGAAATGTAGTGACGGGCGTTTTCGCTGATGATGCTGCACAAGTCGGGCATGGCCACGCATTTGTTGACCACGGCCACGAATTCCTCGGGGGTGTTGGCGATGAAAAGGTGCTTTCCGTCTTGCACGTCAAGTCCTTCCGCTCCGATGGAGGTGGTGATGACGACGCGCCCCAGGGCCATGGCTTCCACAATCTTGATGCGGATGCCGCTGCCGGAGAGCAGGGGCACCACCATGATGTCGTGGTCCATCATGAATTCGTTGGCGTTGGGCACGGATCCGACCACGTTCACGTTCGGGTCGTGGCGGTTGCGGATACGGTCAGGGATGTCGTGGCCGGCCAGCGTGAAAGTGAGATTGGGGTGCACAGATTGAATTTCGGGCCACACCTCGTCCAGAAACCATTCGATGCCTTCCACGTTCGGCGACCAGTTCATGCTGCCGAGATGGAATAGCTTCGGCTGATCGGTGGCAATGTAGTCGTCATCTTCCATGTCATAATTATCGACATTGATGCCGAACGGGATGACGATGCCCGGCACATTGGGCGCGGTGTTGTGGAAATACTGGAAATCGGGCTCGGAAATGGACATGTAGCCGTCCACTTCGTGAAGGATTTTCCGTTCCACGCGCTTGAGCTGGTACGCATTGACGCGATAGGCAATTTTCAGGACCGGATTGTGCTCGTTCTCCGACAGGCGTTCCCAGATTTGGTGCTCGATGTTGTGCAGGCGCAGCAGGATTTTCGCTTTCGAGTGCTTCCGGATCAGCGGGATGTAGGGCGCCATGTAGATGGACTCTATGTGGACGATGTCGAAGGGCTCTTTTTGGAGTACTTCGGTCAACTTGGCGGCCATGTTTTTGTGGTAAAACCGGCTGATATGGTAGGATTTTCCCGTGAAAAGGGTTTTCAGTGCCTCGATTTTATGCGGAGTGGTGTCGATATAGACTTGTTCGAAGCGAGTGCTCAGCAGATATTCCCTTGAGTAGGCCGACACCACGAAAGGATGCTTGGGTGTGGCCACGGCAAGCACTTTCACGTCCATGCCGCTGTCCATCAGGCACTGCGTGATGTTGTGAATGGCGATGCAGCCGCCGTCGATGGCGGGCAAAGGCGTTTTATGACAAAGTTGAAGGATTTTCATCTCTTTTCTTGGAAAACAGTTTTATGTTTTTGAATCTGTCCACAATTTTGGCGTAAGTGTCGGGTGAGAGCACGGCCGTGTCCATGGTGGCGTGATAGGTCAAGAAGACGCATAGCGGCAATAGGATGAACGATGACATCCAGGTTCCGAACCACACGGGCATCGTGCTTCCCTTGGCTATTTTTTCGCCGATGACGGAGAGGGCGAAGTAAATCACGAAAAAGACCACGGTGAAAACCAGCGGGATGGCAATGCCACCCTTCCGGATGATGGACCCTAACGGCGCCCCGATGAAGAAAAAGAGCAGGCAGGCGACGGCCAGCCGGTATTTCCGCTGGAGTTCGATTTGGTACGACCACATGTAGGAGGTTCGGTAGGCGGCATCCGTATAGTTGAACTGCATGGAGTAGATGTATGAGCGGGAGGTGTTTTCGGCATGGTTCAGCACAAGGCTGCGCATTTCGGGGCTGAAAGCGTTGAGGTCGAATGCCAATGAGGTGTCTTGGGTCTTGAATTTTTCGTCATTACGGACGAAATTGTTGTAATAGTAAAGGTTCCCGAAAAAAACGTTGGCGGTATTCTCTTCATTGGCGCGAATTTGTTTCTTCATGCTGTCGATTTGGGTACTCAACTGCTTGTTGGTCATGGCGGAGGAATGCCCTTCAAAAAGTTCGGCATCCACTTGGCTCATGGAGAAGTCGGACATGTCGAAACGCTTGTACTGTTTGTCGAAGTTGGCCCGCATCAGTGGGAGTTGCGAGGCTTTTCCGCGGCTCACACCCATGGAGGAGGTCTCGTCCCAGAAGGAGCCGTTGTGCAAGGTGAACAGCAGGTAGTGCTTGTCAGGGGTTACCGTCATGGTGCCTGATTCGGCGTAGGTGACGGAGGTGTTGCCCTGTCGCCGCGAGTGGTCGTAAATCAGGATATCCTTCACTGTTTCGCCGTCGGGCATTTTCTTGCCTACGAGGATGGAGTAGTTGTCGAAGCCGTCGTAGAAAACACCTTCCTCGATGTTCAGGGCGGGTTTCTGTTCTTGGATGTCATAAAGTAACATCCTGAGTTTCAGGGATGCACGTGGGATGACTTGGTCGGAGACGAAGAAAGAGACGATGGTGATGACCACGGTCAGCAGGGCCAGTGGGGTCATCATCTTGCGCGTGGAAATACCTGCCGACTTCAGGGCGACGATTTCGTAGCGTTCACCCATATTGCCGAAGGTCATCAGGGAGGCCAGCATTACCGCCAACGGGAAAGCCATGGAACTGAGCGAGACGGCTGCGTAGAACAGCAGTTTCAGCATCACGGACACTTCCAGACCTTTACCTACAAGCTCATCCACCCATTTCCAGACGAACTGCATAAGCAGCACGAAGAGTGCCACGAAGAAGGTCAGGAAAAAGGGACCTAAGAAATTCTTGCAGAGGTATTTGTTGACGATTTTCACGAGAGGGAGCGATTAGTAATCCCCTAAGGTTTCGGGGAGTTGCGCTAATGCGGCGGCGGCCTGCTCGTCGTTAGGCGGCGTGCCGTGCCACTTGTGAGTGCCCATCATGAAGTCCACACCTTGGCCCATCTCGGTCTTCATTAGGATGGCGATGGGTTTCTGGTTGCCGGAGAGGGTCTTGGCCAGTTTCAGCGTCTGGATGCAACTCTTCATGTCATTACCGTTCATCTCCAAGACCATCCATTGGAAAGCCTCGAACTTGGCACGGAGGTTGCCGAGGTTCATCACGGCATCCGTGCTGCCATCGATCTGTTTCTTGTTGTAGTCAACGGTAACAATCAGGTTGTCAACGTGTTTTGAGCCGGCGAACATCAGTGCTTCCCAGTTCTGTCCTTCTTCGAGTTCCCCGTCACCGGTAAGCGTATAGACGAGGTGCTTGTCCTGGTTGGCTTTTTTGGCCAAAGCCGCGCCGATGGAGACGGAGAGTCCCTGTCCGAGGGAGCCGGAAGCCACACGGATGCCGGGAAGTCCCTCCACGGGAGTGGGGTGGCCCTGCAGGCGGGTGCCTAACTTGCGGAAGGTGGCCAGTTCCGAGATCGGGAAATAGCCGCGCCGTGCCATCACGCTGTAGAGTACGGGGCTGATGTGGCCGTTGGAGGGGAAGAACATGTCTTCGCCGTTGCCCTCGCGGGTGAAATGTTCGGGGTCAATCTCCATCGTGGAGAAATAGAGGGCCGTCAAAAAGTCGGCGCATCCCAGCGAACCGCCCGGGTGCCCCGATTTTGCGCTGTGAACCATACGGATAATGTCTCTGCGCACCTGCGCTGCAACTTCTTGTAACTTGTTGATTTCCATAATTATATATTGTTTACTTTTTGCTATTATTGCGAATCCGCCATCGGATTTAATTTGCGGCAAAGATACTATTTTTTATGGAGCGATTGGTCGATATGTGGGGAGGAGAATCTATCAGCTTCCTATATCGTGAACTCCACGAACCCATCCGCCGCCTCGTCGCTCACCGCCTCGCTCTTGGCGTAACTGAACTCTTCGCTTTGGAGTAGGGCTGCGAGTGTCATCGCAGGGTGCTGGTAGAGCAGGTCGAGCAGTTCGATGAAGTCGCGGATGACCTCGCGGGGCGTGATGTTCTGGTCGGCGCCGATGCGGCCGTACTCGACTTTGATGAAGGTCACGAGGTCGTCGGTGCTGACGCGGCGCGGGTAGCCGTAGAGGTCGGCGTGCATCTGCGCCAATTTCTCGCAAAGCACCAGCATCTCCTCGGCGGTGAGCGGCTCCAACCGGATGACAGGCGCGAGCAGGTCGCGGGCGCCCGGGCGCGAGAACTTGCCTTCGGCCAGGCGCGAGCGCAGCGCCTCGTAGCTATAGACCCCCCGCCGCTTGTCTTCCACGGCCTGTGGGGTCGCGCACATGATGATGCCCAAATACTTTGCTTTGCCCTGCAGCGTGTCGTTGTACATGGTCAGCATCTTCTCGTAGTTGTATTGTCGGGTGATGGTGTTCGGGATTTTGTAGAGATTCACCAGTTCGTCAATCATAACCATCATGCCCGCGTAGCCCGCCAGACGGAAGAAGGTGGCGAAAATCTTCAGATAGTCGTACCAGTCGTCGTCGGTGATGATCATGTTCACGCCCAACTCTTCCTTGGCTTCTTTCTTCAGGTTGTACTCCCCTCTGAACCATCGGGTCACCTTTGCTTTGGTTTCATCATCGCCTTCCACATAGGCGTGGTAGTAGGCGGAAATCAGCTTGGCGAACTCGAAACCGTGCACGAGTTCGCTGACGGAGGCGGTGACAGCGTAAATTTTACGGTCCACCGTTTGCGTGAGAGCCGGGTCGCCGGGTGCAAGTCCGGTTTCTTGTACGGCCTCCGACTGCACGTTGCTGATCCAGCGGTCGAGCACAAGGGTTAGGGCACCGCCTTCGGGTTTAGTCTTGGTGGAGAGGTTCCCGATGAGCTCGCGGTAGGTGGCTAATCCCTGCCCGCGCGTGCCTTGTAGCCGTCGCTCGGGGGAAAGGTCGGCATCTGCGACAATGAATCCTTTGTCCATCACGTAGTTGCGGATGGTCTGCAGCAGGAAACTCTTGCCGGAGCCGTAGCGGCCCACGATGAAACGGAACGAGGCCCCCCCTTCGCTGATGATATCGACATCGTGGAGCAGGGCTTCGATTTCGCTCTTGCGCCCGACGGTGATGTAGGGTAGCCCGATTCTCGGCACCACTCCGCCTTTCAGCGAGTTGAGCACCGTCTGGGAGATTCTTTTGGGTACTTTTCTGTTCTCTTCGTTCATAGTTTTTCGTTATATGTCCCAGGGCTCACTTCGTTCACCCTGGGTTGACATAGGTCGGGCTTTCAGCCCTTTTTGGAATGTCTGTTTTATCAATAATGTCATTGTCATTTCGTCCGATGTCAGGAGGACGGAAACTTTGCCTCGCCAGAGGACGCAACACCGACAATTGTCCTCACATCCTCTACATAATCCTCCACGAGTTCTATATGGTCGCCGTCGCAGTCGAGAATACTGTCGCCGACCTCTTCGAAGAAAGCTTCGTTGAGGGTGTCGGCGACCACGGAGGGCATGAGATGGTGCGACCGTATCAGTTCGTCGGCGTTGCCGCCCGCAATCAGTGTTTGCAGGATCTGCGCATGAAGGCTGTCCAATTTTGCCAGTAGGGGGCTGGTTTCCAGATATATCGTTGATTCTGAGATGTTTGCTTGTTTCTTCGTAGTGGTGTTGATGGACGGTTCCTGCGGTTCGTCAGCCGCCAGGTCTTCATCAGTGAGTAGGCTTTCGCGGGTGACCACGGCCTCTTCGCGGATGTGGTCGAGGCGGTCGAGGTGGATGTGCACTTTCGGTTTAGCCGCCTCAAGGCGCGCCTGCCGGTCGGTCTCGATGACTGCGTCCACGTAAGGGGTGGCCCAGGCGTCATCGGCCCTTTCGCGCAGGGGGCGCTTCAGGTTCAGATAGAGGCGCAGCTTGCGGTCTGCCTCGTGCAGTAGTGCGTTGATTCGCTTCTTGTCGAAATAGAGCTCTTCGTACTTCTTCACCATCCATTTTCCGCCCTGGTGGAGATAGATACGACATTCGTTCAGCGGGTATTCGAAGTCCTGGAGCTCCCGTCGTTCCAAATAGACCGCGTTGGCGAGCGGGTACCAGGGGAGAGGCTTCCACGGACCGAAACAGGCGGTCATGAAGTCGATGCCGTTCTCGTGATAGTGGGCCAGTGTGTGTCGCCAGATTTCGGCGAAGAGGTGCATGCCGACCTCTTTCTTCTGTATGATGACGGGGGAGGCTTCGAGGTTTCCGGTGGCGAAACGGCTGAGGGCCAGAAACACCTCCTTGTCGGTCCGGTTGTCTGGGGCACGCAGCACGGCAATGTGGTGATCGCGGTCTGTCAGCCTCGGGTTGGCGTAGTCGTCCACTTTTTTCTGGGGAAGCCGGTGGATGATGGCGAGCTCCAGCATCCAACGTCGCAGGTTCTCTTCCATCCTTATGTCGGCAAAATATTCGTCCAAGTAGTCCGTCTCGAACTCTTGCATTTTCCATAGGCTCTCTTCCACGGAGGCGGTGCCGATGCCGTTCAGCAGCTTGTAGAGATAAAGGTAGGCGAAAGAGGTCGGCGTGGGCAGAAAATTCCCTTTCCGTGCTTCGGTGCGCCAAGTGAAATAGCCGCGCAACTGCTTGATATTCAGGTCGTGATAAGTAGGAAAGTAATGCTTGAAATTCCCTTCCCACGGTTGGTCGTCCGTGTAGTCCTGCATGAACATTCCTTGATTGTAGAAGTTGAGGCATTTCTGCCGGAAAGAGCCGTCGCCGTAGTCATAAAGCCGCATCATCTCGCGAATCTTCTCCGGCACGTCCTGTCCGGATTGGGAATGAAGTTTCGCGGACTTGTCTAACGGGGTGTCGCCATAGACGGACGATGGGTTGTCGCCATTGTTGAGCACGATGGTGGCGGTGTCATCCGACATGGGGATTCCCAAGAAGCGTCCTTTTTTGAGATCTTCCTCAAGATTGTATTTTCCCTCAGTGTATGTCAGTTCCGATAGTGTCATAAGAAATGCAAAGATACACAAAAAAAGAAATCATGGCGATGCTTTAATTCGTTTTTTTTACCGATTAATAGTTGAATGGCATAATGGCAAATAAACTTCTCTTTTGTATGCAAATCACTATTTTTGTTTCTTTGCCTCAAAATAAAAACAGCGTATCTGCGTTAAAGGCAATTTTGATAAATAACATTGAATGAATAAGATAGGAGTATCGGAAAGAAAATTGTCTCGGAACGTTCGGAGACTGTTTGTCGTTAATATACTCCTTTTCTTCTTTTTTCCGGTCCGGGTCGGAGCCCAAACGCTGTCGGGAAGGATTTTCACTATTGGCGAAAAGGGCGACACGGTGGCCGTCTATATGGCACGGCTCCAATGGAAGAACACGACGGTGGGCACCTTCTCGGAAGTGGACGGCAGCTACAAGATTCCATTTATGAACACGGACACGTTGATTGTCCGATATTCGTTCTTTAAACCCGACACTGTTGTTGTGAATCGGCGCAAAAGGCAGCGCGATTTTATCATCAGCACATCCCAGTCGCTTCAGGAGGTGGTGATTTCCAAGAGAAAGAAGCCCAAATATGTCCGCAAAGGGAATCCTGCCGTTGAGCTGGTGGAAAAGGTAATCGGCAACAAGGACAAATATCGAATTGAGTCAGCGGAAAGCTATAAATCAAAGATTTACAAAAAGATGGTCATCTTGTTCGGACGGTTCGACATGGACTTCCAAAAGAACAGTTTCAATCGGCAGCTCGCTTTTCTGGAGAAGTATATCGACACCCTTTCGAAGGATTCTGTGCCCGTGCTGACCATTTCCCTGAGGGAGTCTCTCTCCGACCACTACTATCAACGGTCGCCCCGTAAACATATCAATTATTTGATTGCCAGACGAATGCAAGGGATTGACGAGGTTTTGGACGAGGAAGGAAAAGGTAACAACCTTAACGCTATGTTTACGGAAATCAACATCTTTGACAATGACATTGAGCTGATGCTCAACAAGTTTGTAAGCCCCCTCTCTTCCACATTGGCCACGCTGTATTACCACTATTTTATCACCGACACGGTGGAGGTGGATGGAGTGTCTTGTATTGAACTCTCCTTTGCGCCGGTGAACAGTCGCACATTCGGCTTTACCGGTCGCTTGTATGTTGTGAACGACAGCACCTACACCCTGAAGAGATATGCCATCAACGTGCCTGTCAACATCAACATGAATTTTGTGAAGCAATTGCGCATCGAGCAGGAGTTTTTCAGAACCGAAGACGGTCTTTGGGCACCGAAAACGGCGCAGACATTCGCCTCGTTCGCTATTATTAAGCGGAAGAAAGCGCGACAGCTGTTTGTCCGTCAAGACATGCAATGGTACCAGTATGAACTGGGTGTCGTCATCCCTGACTCCGTGGACGCGCTACTGTCGGGCAACGAGGCTGTCTCTCCCAACGTCTCGAAATACAAGAGCGGGCGGTGGAAGAAGATGCGGCCTTATCCCCTGACTGCCAAAGAGTCGTTCATCGACAGTCTTTCGACGGAGCTCCGGCGGCTTCCCTCATACAAAGTATTGGAGAAGACAGCGGAAGTTTTCGCCACCGGGTATATTGCCACGGCCAAAGATCGGAAACTGAGCCGTTTCGACATCGGACCGATCTATAACATGGTCAGCTACAACCCGACGGAAGGGTTGCGGTTGCGTGTCGGCGGGATGACCACCGCCAAGCTGCACGACCGCTGGTTCCTGAACGGCTATCTCGCTTTCGGGTGCAAGGACTTGAAGCTGAAGTACAACGCAAATGTGGTACACAGCTTTGTGAAAAAAGAACGTCATATCAACGAATCCCCCAAACACGCCTTGACGTTCAGTGCTTGGTACGACATGGAGATGCCGGGGCAGAGTTACGGATACATGGACCGCGACAACCTGCTGATGTCATACGATGCCGGAGATGCGAGGCAGAACGCGCAATATGTGCGTCGCTACCGTGTGCGTTACGAGCATGAGTGGCCGAGCCGGTTCAGTGTCGATACTTGGCTGCAATATGAGAACAACGAGGCTACCGGCGCATTGTCTTATTGGCGGGTCAACCGGGATGGCACGGCGGTGCAGGTGAGGGATTTCAACGACATGGAGTGGCATTTGCAGCTTCGCTGGGCGCCAGGCGAGCGGGTTTACAACAACCAGTCGGGAAAGGACAACCTCATCCGGATGTCCAAGAATGCGCCGGTACTGCGCCTGACACACACTGCGGGCATCATGGATCGCCGGATTTGGTACAACCGGACGGATTTTTCCGTGGAGAAGCGGTTCTGGCTTTCCGCTTTCGGGCACATTGATGCCACGTTGCAGGCTGGCATTGTCTGGGACGCCGCACCCTTTCCGAAATTGTACGTCCCGCAAAGCAACCAGTCGCTCTTCCTTACCCCCAACACCTTCTGCCTGATGAAGCCCATGGAGTTCATCATGGACAAATACGTGGGACTGTATGCCACCTATTTCCTGAAAGGATGGATCTTCAACCGGATTCCGCTTTGGAACAGGCTGAATCTTCGCGAGGTGATCTCCTTCAGTGGGGTTTATGGCGGGCTTTCAGCCAAGAACATTCCCAGTGCCAACACGCCGGGCCTTTTCCTGTTCCCGGATGGGTGCGGACAGTTAGGGAAATTGCCCTACATGGAGATCACGGCGGGCATTGAAAACATCTTCCACGTTCTCCGTATCGACTACGTGCGTCGTCTCACCTACACGAAAGGGCTTTCCAAGTGGGAGAAAAACGGCATCCGTTTGTCGCTGCGAATCTCCTTTTAGGATTTGCGGCCCAGAAAGTGCATTTCCAGTGCATCGACCTCCTCTTCGGAGAGGACGGCGGGGCGCATGTCG
Organism: Bacteroidales bacterium; assembly: GCA_017527945.1. Next base: position 35,211 of record JAFXPL010000175.1, read on the forward strand.
GCGAGGACGCAGATGCGGCAGGCCATCTCGAAGAACATGGCGCGTTGGATAACGTCGTCGAAGTCCTTGCCGCAGACCACTTGTCCGTGCTGGAGCATCAGGGCCGAGTTCCGGTTCTTCAGCGCGTTGACTACCGCCTCGGCCAATTCCGGACTGCCGGGACGGTAGAAGGGGATTTCGGGGATTACGCGCCCGACGTGCAGCGGAATCTCCGCCGTGACGTTGTAGCTCTTCGGGCGTACCTCCGAACAGGCCACCTGCGTGGCGTAGGGCGACTGGAAGTGGAGCACCACGCCCACGTCAGGGCGCTGGCGCATCACGCTGAGGTGGAAAACGCTCTCCATGGAGGGCTTTACGCCGTTGAGGACTTCGCCGGTGGCCACATCGCAAATGGACACCTGATCTTCCCGCAGCGAGGGCACCCACGAACCGGTACCGCTGATGAGGGCTTTGTCGCCAATGCGCCAGCTGAGGTTGCCGCTGGAGCAGATTGTGAGCCCAAGCTCGCCGACACGGTGCGCCTGAGCCACGAAAGTCTGGATATGCTTGTCGGTAATCATCGCTATTCTTTTTTTTCAAGAGCAAAGATACACTTTTTGATGGATCACGGCACTAGTGTCCCGTTAAAATTGGGACGTGTTATTAATCAAAATTATCAAACAAAGTTGGCTCGTTAAAGCCAAAACGTTCTTTGTCATTTTTGAATATAGTTTTGTTGAAGAGATCTTTGAGAGGCGTGGTGTCTGTAA
>JAFXPL010000176.1 GCA_017527945.1 Bacteroidales bacterium
CCTGACTGTGGAGGTTCTCGTCCAACTCCACCATCTCTATATTGTTGCGAAGGTGCATAAGCGCCTGGTTCACCGCAATCTTCATCAGCCAGCCTTCAAAGCTTCCGAGTGCGCGGAAGGTGGAGGACTTTTCCATGGCGGCGAGAAACGCGTCCTGTGCCAAGTCTTCGGCCACGTCCCAGTCGGCTACATATCGGTAGCACACGCCCACCATCTTCCCGATGTGGCGCCGGTACTGTTCCGTCCAGAATGCTGCTCTCTTCATCCGATTCATGCCTCTGAAATGAAGATGCAAAAATACGAAAAGGTTACATTTTTTTCATCCCGACATTCAACCTTCGCGGCAAATGTGTCAAAAGCCACGCTTGCCGCCTTGTCGGCAATGCGTTTGGAAATCAGAAATGGTAAGCGAAACGGGCGCCTCCGTTCAGGGAGGTGAAACTTATGGATGGGCGCCACCCGAACTCAGGGCTGTATTGCGCTCCCAGCACAACAAGATCCACAGCCATTTCGATGTTCTCGCTGACGCGGAAGCGGATGCTCGGGCGCAGTCCCACCTGGCATAGTTTCAGCTCATCCGTGAATTCGAATCCCCCCAATGCGTAAAGGTCCAAGGAGACGCTCTCGTTATGCCAAACGCTGGCGCGTACAAAGGGCTCCGCGATGCCGGTCACGGCGAAGAAATCGTCCCGGCCCGCGCAGATCACGGCCCCTAATCCGGAGCCCATGGCTACCCAGTCGTTGAATTCGTAACCGACCCACACCTCGCCGGAAGCAACGAAATAGTTCCGGAATCCGATGTTGGCTGAACCTCCGGTGAACCAGTGTCCTTGTGCGTATGACGCAACGGAGGCAGATAATAATAGTGCGAAAAGGAATATTTTTTTCATTGTCATCAAGTGTTTATACGGTTAATCCACTGCCAGGCCGCCCATGGCGGTCTCCTTGTAGAGGCTGGGCAGGTCCTTGCCGGTGAGGTTCATGGTCTTCACCACCTTGTCGAAGCTGATGCGGTGCTTGCCGTCGGACATCATGGCGTAGAGGTTGGCGTCCAGGGCACGGAGGGCGGCGAAGGCGTTGCGCTCGATGCAGGGGATCTGCACGAGTCCGCAGATGGGGTCGCAGGTGAGTCCGAGGTGGTGTTCGAGGCCCATCTCGGCGGCGTATTCGATCTGTTGCGGGGAGCCGCCGAAGAGCTGGTTGGCGGCCGCCGCGGCCATGGCGCACGCGCTGCCGATCTCGCCTTGGCAGCCCACTTCCGCCCCGGACACGGAGGCGTTGGTGCGGATGATGTTGCCGAAGAGCCCGGCCGTGGCCATCGCCTTCAGGATGAACTTGTCGGTGTACTCGTGGTTGTGTTTGAGGTGGTAGAGCACGGCCGGCAGCACGCCTGACGAGCCGCAGGTGGGCGCGGTGACGATTTTGCCGCCCGAGGCGTTCTCCTCCGCCGTGGCCAAGGCGTAGGCTGACACGAGGCAGCGGCCCTGCAGCGAGGCCTTGTAGCTCAACGCCTTCACGTAGTATTGCGTGGCCTTCCGTTTCACGTATAGTCCGCCCGGCAGCACACCGTCGTTGTTGAGTATGCCTTTCTCGATGGTCTCCTGCATCACTTTCCATCGTTCCGCCAAGAAGTCCCAAAGGTCGGAATCTTCGTGCTGTTCCACATATTCCCAGAAATTCAGCCCGTATTTTTCCACATGTCTCACGATGTCCTCCATGGTGTTCTCCTCATAGCGCTCGTCGTGGTCCATGACGGTGTGCTCGTCGGCCAACTCGCCGCCGCCGATGCTGTATATCTTCCACTGGTCGATGACCGTCTCGCCCTGCATCGCTTCGAAAAGCATGGCGTTGGTGTGGAACTCGTGCTGGATTTCGGGTTTCCAGAGGATTTCGGCGGGCACGGGCGACAGGGCATCGATGATGGTCTTGTCGGTGAAGTGGCCCTTGCCAGTGGCCGCCAGGCTGCCGTAAAGGGTCACGCGGTAGGCGGTGGCGGCGGGGGTTCTGGACTTGAAGATTTCGGCCGCGCGGTGCGGTCCCATGGTGTGGCTGCTCGACGGTCCGTAGCCGATCTTGAATATTTTCTTGATGGATTCCATTTAAATGGGTTCAGGATTAGTGGGTTAATGGGTTAGTGGGTTGATGTGGCAAGATGTTGATATACAGTATAATAGTTCGATAATGAGTTTCCCCATAGAGGGATTAATTTGACCGGGCAAAGTTACGAAAAAAATCACTTCCAGAATTCCACCCACTTCCTCTCCTCTTCGGTGAACCCTTCCATGTCGCCCTTGTACTTCGGGTTGCGGATGTACCATTCGGTGGATTCAAAATATTCCCGTAATGCCTTGTTCTTGAATTTGTAACCTCGGTAGGCGAAAGGCAGGTTCTTCAGGATTCGGCGCTGTTCGGGGGTGAATTGCGGGACCTTTTCGAAGTATCCAGATATGAAGGCGGTGTCGAGGGAGAAATACTGGGTCTTGAACCCTTTGATGAATTTCTCCTCTTCGGAGGTGGTCTGCTCGTTATTCCAGTCGCTCCACATACAGATAATGAGGGCGTCCTTCGCCACGTGCAATTCCCCGTCAGGATGGAAGTTCTGCTTGTGGAAGCTGACGCTGCCCTTCTGGATATGGAAAATCACCCCGTTTTTCACGGTATCCCATGTCGGCCAGTCACATTTCATGGCCATGCCGAGCCCGTTGATGGTCCAGTCAGTGGATTTTTCGAAAAATGTCTGTTTGATGCGGAACGACTCACGGTCGCCCATGTTGATGTTCAACGTGAAATC
>JAFXPL010000177.1 GCA_017527945.1 Bacteroidales bacterium
CTCTATGACAATGTCACTAATAACATTTTTGTACATGCCTTCACGGAAAAAGACAGATGAGACCTTCTTTCCGTCAAACTTCACCAGACCGTTGTTTGTCGCCATCCAATAGTTTTTGCCGTCAAACTCGATGTCGCGGACCATGTGGTCGGAGATTCCGGAATTGGACTTATTGTAGTGGGTCCACTTTTTGCCTTTCATAACAGAGAAGCCTCCATCCCCAAAGCCCCCGCCATAACCCACAATCAGTGAACCGTCGTCGGTGAATTTCAATGCACGCACCACATTGATGACCAGGGGCGATTTTTCTTCGGAGAAACTTTTCCATTGGCCGTTTTCATACAACAGCAGTCCACAGTTGGGACGCCCGAAACCGAGGGCAATGACACCATCGTCACTCACGTCAATGGACAACGCCACCATATCTTTTTCGGGGAGTTCCAGCAACTCCCAGCGGTTGTCCTTAAATGTCAATAAAACTCCTTCGCAACCTGCGAAATAGATTTTGCCGTTTTTGTCTTCACAAATATCTCCGACAGACAAATCCTTGGAGCCGATATCCTCGGCTTTGTAGTGCCGCCATTGGGAGCCGTCATAGCAAGACAGCACTTCTGCCGCATTTTCTTCAGGTCCTCTGTAGCAAATCCAGATGTTCCCCTTGGAATCTTTGAATATGGGGCTGATAAACACTCCGTTGATTTCGGGTGAAGGCTTAAATGACTTCCCGTCAAAAACAAGAAAGCCGGAATGGGCGCTCCCTATCAGTTTCCGCCCTTGATTGTCCAATGCAATGCCCCACAAGTCGTCTTCTGGAATGGTGGAGCCCTCTTTGTCGAACAGCTGCACTTTCTGGCTGTAGCCGTAGGTTGCCATTACAACATAAAATAAGGCGACAAGAAAATTTTTCATACGCACAATTTTTCAAAATATTTCAAAAACAAACCAACTGCAAAAGTACGATTATTTTTCAAAAATCTGGTAAGGGTCATGAAGATGGAGCCCACCTCTGCTCACACCCACTTCCTTTTTCCCATCATCCGCACGATGCTGTCCCACCAGCGGGTGGGCAGCAGCCAGTGGAAGAACACCATCGTCGAGGAGAGACGCCCGATGCGGTAGCGCGTGCGGGGCCGGCGGGCGTTCACGGCGCGGCAGATGGCTTTCCTGACCACGGAGGGATCGGAAATGCTCGACGACTCGTACATGCCCCGCAGGTTCTGCGCCATCATCGCACCCGTTTCGGCATAAGCGGTATCCTTGGAGGTCTCCGCGAGGTGGTCGGCGGCAATGATGCCCCAGTTGGTCTTGATGGCTCCGGGCTCGATGATGACCACGTCGATGCCGAACGGCTGCATCTCGATGCGGAGTGCGTCGCTCAGCGCCTCGACGGCATACTTCGACACGTGGTACCAGCCACCATAGTAAATCACCGATTTACCCGCCACCGACGCGATGTTGACGATGCGTCCGCTGTGCTGCTCGCGCATCGTGGGCAGCACCAACTGGCAGAGCCGCGCCAAGCCGAAAATGTTGACTTCAAGTTGGTTGCGGGCATCGTCCATCGGCACGTTCTCCACCGCCCCGAAGTAACCGTAGCCGGCATTGTTGATGAGCACGTCGATGCGTCCCTCGCGGTCGAGCAGGGTCTGCACCCCTTGCCGCATTGACGCCTCATCGGTGACATCCATCTGTATCGGCACGACACCCCATTCGCGGAGCGGTTCCATACGTTCCACACGGCGGGCGGCGGCATACACCTTGTGCCCCTGTTTCGCCAGGGCCACGGCCGTGTCGTATCCGATACCGCTGCTCGCCCCGGTCAAGAGAATGATTTTATTGTTTTTATCCATTTGTTGTTTGTTAAAAGAATGAGTGCAAAAGTAAATAAATTTCAAAGGCAGAACATGTTTTTAATAAAAAAGACATCAAACCCTTGGAAATCAGAAAATAATTATGTAATTTTGTCCCGTTGTATTTTCAGATTTTATTGAAGGGACTTGCAGGGGTTGGAGGTATGACTGAAAAAAATTAAAAATTGAAGTCTCCTAAACGCTTTCGCCTTTTTCGCCTATGGGAAAACGAGTTATACTTTTTATCATACTTTTTATATGTACATGGACAGCCTATGCACAACAGTTTGTCATTAAAGATACCGTCTATGCCAATATAGATCGTTGTTTCTTGTATGCCGATGGAGATTTCTGGTTCAGGCGCAACATCCATGACGACATAGTTCCCTGTATGAAGCGGGATGACGGAAAAACATTCCTCTATTTTACTGATATTGACACTGCAAAATTCCAATACGAGTACAATTTTTCGCAATGCAGCAGATTAGTTGTCATTCGGAAAAAACGTGTCAGCTATGTGGATTTTGTCCCGCAACCAGATTACATAGATACGCTGCGTACAGGCAAAACCTTTGATGTTTCGCAGCAACGCGAGATTCCCACGTTCACCTACCAGTCGGCCGATGCGCCCGAATTGCAAACACTGCGGCGGAAGTACAACTTGGATTCTGTGGCCGGCACAGGAGATGAAGTGATGCGAATATTGAATGTTCTGCATTGGGTGCATAATCACATCCGACATAATGGTAGCGCAGGTTTGCCCAAGAAGGAGAGAAACGCGGAAACGATTGAAAAGTTTGCCCAAAAGAAGGGAGTGAATTGTCGCGGTTTGGCGCTCTTTGCCAACGAATGTTATCTGGCGTTAGGTTTCCGCTCGCGCGTGGTCACTTGCTTGCCCCGAAATTACTACGATGATTGCCATGTGATTAACGAAGTCTATTCTGTGCAGTTGGGCAAATGGCTGTGGATTGATCCCGCCAATGAGGCATACGTAATGGATGAGAACCAACAACTGCTCAGTGTCTTTGAGGTGCGTGAACGAATCATTCAGGGCAAACCGATTGAGCTCAATGCTGAGGCCAATTGGAACAATCGATCCAAAGTTTCCAAGGAATATTATTTGGATGATTATATGGCCAAAAATCTTTTTTATCTTTCGTACATCCTTCATTCCACGTATGGAGCCGACTCACGCACGCCCGAAAGTACAATAGAGTTTTTGAGACTAAAACCTATGGAAGTGGAGCAAGGAGAGACGGTGAAGAGCAACACATTCAACCACATCACTATCCGGGAGTACTTTACCAACAATCCCCAATTGCTGCGTTAGCAGGAATCGAAGTCGTGGGGATACATGGCTTTTATTTCACCAATCGGTGGGAAAGAAAACAATATAAAAACGCAGCCTAATATAGCATTTCCAAGTGCGAGTTTCTTCGGTCTTCATGGCCGCAAAAGTACATAAAAATCCGCCACCCAAGCTTTCACCCGAATTGCGGAATTATTGATTATCGGAGATTTACACCCTCTTCCCCATCTCATACGCCTCCTGCAGTTTGGCGTTGCCGGCAATCTCGTTCGGACCGCCCACGCCGCCGCAGAAGATGTGACCTTTGAGTGCAGACTTGCCGTAGCAATCGATCCAGCCGGTGAGGCCGCCCTCGGCGCGTTTCGGCACGAACTCCTCGTTCTCGGCCGCGGTGGTCAGCAGATAGACGTCGCGGAACTTGTAGTCCTTAGGATACATGGCGTTCATGCGGTCGATGAGGGTCTTCATTTGGCCGCTCATCTCGTAGTAGTAAATCGGCGTGGCCCAGCAGACCACATCGGCGTTGAGCACGCTCTCCATGATGGCCGGTACGTCGTCCTTGATGACGCATGCGCCCGTCTTCTGGCACGACAGGCAGCCGACGCAGAACTTGATTTCCTTGCCTCTCAGCGAGACAAACTCCACTTGATGCCCGGCGGCTTCCGCGCCCTTGGCAAATTGCTCCGCTAAAGCGTGGCTGTTCGAGCCGGGGCGGAGACTGGTTGAGATTACGATTACTTTTTTCATTGTATTATTTCGTGAGAATTGAATTAAATGTC
>JAFXPL010000178.1 GCA_017527945.1 Bacteroidales bacterium
GGAATTGCTCCCACTCCGTCTCCAAATCCATGATTTTCAGTCCCTCGAAAAGTTCTTTCTGCCCTTTGAAGTAGGAGTCCAGCGTGGTGGTCAGCAAAGACTTGCCAAACCGACGGGGTCGGCTGAGGAAGACATACTTCATACGAGTCATCTCCCACATCAAGTCTGTTTTGTCGATATAAACGTAGTTGCCCTTTCTGATTTCCGAAAAGGTCTGGATGCCGACAGGGTATTTGCGGACGGTGTTCATGACAAGCTGGTTTTAATCGCGGCAAAGATACGTTTTTTTGTGGAATGTGTCAATTCCTAATTCCTAATTCCACCTTGTAATCCCCCACGGTCATCGTTTCCCGCTCGAACGCCACGCCGACCTTCACGACCTGGCGGCCTTCGGTCTCGTAAGGAAGGGCATAGCCTTTGCTGTTGATCTGGTCCAATGCCTCCTGCGCCGTGCCGTTCGCCTTGAGTTCGAGGACGTAGGTGGTGTCGGGCATCTCTACCACAACGTCGGTGCGGCCGCCCGCACACTTGACTTGTGTACGTACATAGACGTTGAGCATCGAGAAGATCAGGTACAGCGACCATTCGTAGAATCCCTCGTAGTTCTTCACCTCCTCTAACTTCTTTTGGAAGCCCTCCACGTAGGGCAGCCCGGCGAAGTAGGCCTTCATCTCCTTCATGGCGAGGTCGATGTCGCGCTTTCTCAGGGCGCGCCAGAACTTCAGGGCGAAGCCATCCTGCACGTAGCTTCCGTCCAGCCCGATGTAGGTGGGGATCAGCCCGTCGATGAATCCCGTGCGGACCTCGTTGTTCGGGATGGACAGGATATAGGAGTTGGACTCCCGGTCGTACTCCTTGATGGTGAGGTAGCCGGTTTGGTAGAGCAGCGGCAGGGCGGTGTTCATGGCCTCCGGGGGGCGGTCGAAGGCGGTCGCCGAGGCTTCGATGCGCTCCAGCGTGGTGATGTCGGTGCGGAAATGCTGCATCTGGCGGATGAGGAACGTCGGAGTGGCGCTCTCGAACCAGTAGTTGGCGATGTCTTGTTGGTTGAAGCACTTAAGCAAGCTGAACGGGTTGTAGATGTCGGGGGATTTCTTGGCGAAGCGGTAACCGTCGTACTGTTTTTTCAGTTTGTCGTGCATCTCTTCGGTGGTGCATTCGTATTTCTCGGCCAGCATGGCGATGTCGGGGGCCATGTCGGTGATGAGCTCCTCCTCGGTGATGCCGCAAATGGCCGCGTACTTGGCATCCAACGAGATGTTGGTGAGGTTGTTGATGGTGGAGAAGATGCTGAGTTGGCTGAATTTGGTGATGCCAGTGATGAAGCAGAAACGGATTAGAGCCTCGTTCGCCTTAAGCTGGATGAAGAATTCCTGCATCACGTTGCGGAATCCGTCCAACAATTCCGGAAGGTGGAGCTTGTCTAACAGCGGCGCATCATACTCGTCGATGATGACGGCCACCTGCTTGCCCGTCTGCTTGTAGGCGCGGTGGATGAGGCCGCTGAATAGACCGCCTGGGGAGTCCTCATACGCCCCTTCGCCGTACTCATCCTTGTAAGGATTCAGCAGTCTGAACAGCACATTGCGAAGTCCTTCCACCGTTGTCTCCGCTTTCGCGACGCTCAAATCCACGTGGATGACGGGGAATTGCTCCCACTCCGTCTCCAAATCCATGATTTTCAGTCCCTCGAAAAGTTCTTTCTGCCCTTTGAAGTAGGAGTCCAGCGTGGTGGTCAGCAAAGACTTGCCGAACCGACGGGGACGGCTGAGGAAGATATACTTCATGCGAGTCATCTCCCATATCAAGTCTGTTTTGTCGATATAAATGTAGTTGCCTTTTCTGATTTCCGAAAAGGTCTGGATGCCGACAGGGTATTTGCGGACGGTGTTCATGACGAGCTGGTTTTAATCGCGGCAAAGATACGATTTTTACCTTTTCACAACTTCACTGTTTTATTCGCTCCATCCTGTGGAAGGGGTGGTTGTCGGAAAGTCCTGCGTGGTCAACTCCGTGACAGATACCCGTTTCGCAGTGAGCCATCCAATCCCTTCGCCCGCACCTTTTTCCCGCGCCGCGAACTCCGCGTCCGGACCTTCTCTCGAAAAAATGGGAACATCGCCCGCATTTGGCTACAGATATACAACCGCTGACGCGGTTAGTCGCGGTTCCGACTCATTATGCCCTTGTGGATGCGCTACGGCTCGAACGAGGAGAAACATCACCTCTGCAGATGCACCCTCGGCAACATCACCGCCGACTCCACGGAGTCGTTCTCGCCGCAATGCTTGAAAGAAGGGGAAAAAAGTGCCCGCAGCATGTTGGACTGCGGGCACGAGATTATAAGAAGCAAGGGTGTCTAAAGCATATCCGCCATGTTTTTCCACCCTGTTAAATCGCCTTTCTGGTAGTGATAAACTTGGGCATCATTACAATACCATTGACCGTTTTCGAAGATGACAATACCCCCGAAGAATTTGTCCTCTCCCAAAGCAGTATTCATATCAGCGATACGCTTGGCTAACGCCTCAGCCTTGTCTTTCACCGCCGAGTCGGTGGCCGTGATACCTCCTTTCGTGTCGAAGATACCGATGCGTCCGTCTTTCATCTGAATCAGCCAATCGGGGTAAAAAAGCGCGTATTTGTTTTCTGTTGAGTTGAAATATCTGAAAGCCAGATATTCTTGACCATAATCCCCATTTTTAAACCACCATTTGATGTTTTGGTTCGGATCTATGAACATGATGAAATCTTCCTCGTTTTTCCGACCGTTAAAATTCTTTTGAATGTAAAACGGGGTGATCACA
>JAFXPL010000179.1 GCA_017527945.1 Bacteroidales bacterium
ATCTATGAATACACCTTGTATGCGCCTGCACTACCCGACGGGTATGTCTATTTGCGCTGTTTTGAGGTGACGAAGGATATTGCTTTGTCAACCAAAGAGATAGTAAAACGGACCAAGCATGAGTTCTCCGACCATACTTCATTCGGGAAAGTGGTTGACAAACGAGATTTCACCATTTACGAGGGTGTCTGGGGCGAACCTTACGCCGTGCGTGTGGAAGTCTGGTGCCACGACAATGCCTCCAGACGCGACAAGTGCCTTTTATCGAAGGTTTACAAGCTGGAAGGATGGATGCGGTAACGGAAACCCATTTTTGTGAGCAATGTGCATGGAAAGTCACTCGAGATTATTATACTTGCGCGGCCTGGACTGCTGCTTCGAGAGCACGACGCACGTAGGCATTCAGACTCTCACCTCTTTCCACGGCGAGTTCAGAAACCTGAGCATGGAGTTGTTGGGGTATCCTTACGTTGAAGGTTCCGCTGTATGACTTTCTAAGAGGAAGATTATGTTCCTTGCAATATTCGATGTAATCATCCACGGCGGCATGAAAATCCGCCTCAAGCTCTGGCACAGTCATCCCTTCATACGTCACCAAAGCTTTACTCCCTAGTCCAAGGACTTTACCATAAAGAGACAAATCATCCTCAACCTCAATGCTTCCGATAAACCCTTTGTATTTCAATGTATCCATATTGTTTGATTTAAATCAGGTTATTTGTTGTTAGAAACTCAACAGCATCTTTCAATGCTTTGCCTTTTACGATGTTTCCAGGGTGCGGTTTGTGTAATAAATAGCCAATGTCTTTTTCGCTGTTGTAGAATTTGACTCGTGACCCCGATGTCTTCCCCTTGGTCTCCTCAATGAATCCGCACATGTTAAAAAAGGAAATAAGCTCCGAGTATGTGAAGTCTTCGGGTAAAATTTTTAGCCTACGTGTCAATTATTCTTTTCTGCTCATTGTTACTAACTTTCAGTTGCAAAAATACAAAAAAACAGATATACAATGGACACGCGATTTTTTTATTTTTGCCACAAATTGTTTTCAAAAACAACCCCGATTCTTATGCCCAAACGCTCCATCTTCTTCGCCGTTATCCTGTTGATAATCAGTATGTCCGCCTTTGCGCAAAAGCATCCGTGCTCAGTGTGGGGCACCGTTGTGGAGGAGAATGACCGTCCTTTGCAGTATGCCTCTGTCTATGTCTCGCAGCATGACACGGTGGCGAATGGCACATTGACGTATCAGGACGGTACATTTGGGCTGATAATTCCCCGATCAAAGGAGCCCTATCTTCTCACGATAGTGTTCGTGGGGTACAAAACTAAACAGTTTGAAATTATGGCCGATGATTCAACACTTTCATTGGGAAAGATTATGATGGAGGCTACCTCTCAGATGTTGGACGAAGTGAATATCTCTTCACAAGCTGGTGAACAAGGCCATGTTACAGCTGCTCATACTACGATAGCACCTGTGGATGCGACGGTCTTTATGGGTGGCACTGTTGCCGACCTCCTGCGCCAGCAGTCCTCTGTGACTGTTGACCCCGACGGCAACGTCTCCATCCGCGGTAACGGCAATGTGCTGCTGCTCCTCGACGGGGTGCCCACGAATCTCGGTTCCATCAACGCGATACCGTCCTCCAACGTGGCGAGCATCGACATCATCACGAACCCGAATGCCAGCTACGATGCAGAGGGTACGGGCGGCATCATTAACATCATTACCAAGAAGGACGGGAAAAAAGGCCTCAGCGGGATGGCGGCGGTCAACTACGGCTTCAACCACTTCGCCAACGGCAGCCTCGCGCTGAACTACACCCGCAACAAGTTCGCCTTGCGCTTCAACTACCAGGTGAAATACGAGGACGACATCAACGACGGCTACCTCTACCGCTATTACCGCACCACCGGCGACAGTCTCAGCCAGCAGATCCACGCCCTGCGGACGGTCTTCAACAACAATATTTCCCTCGGGGTCACCATCAAGCCCAACATGCGGAACAAGATCGATGCTGACTTCCGGCTCATCCTGCCCCGTTTCAACACCGTGCAAGACCTCTCCAACGATTGGTACCACAACGGCATCCTGTCGCACGAGAACCGTCGCAGCGACGTGACCTGGAACCGCGAGAACCTCGACGGGACGTTCGCCTATTGGCACGCCATCCGTCCCGGGAAGCTCACCTTCTCCGTCAAGGCGAACGTCTCCAAAATCTGGGGCCACCGCCCGTCGTACTACTTCTTGGAGGGCGATTCGGTCAGCAAGTCGGTGTCGGGCGGAAGTCCGCTGCTCACCTCCGCCCAGACGGACTGGAAATTCATCGAGAAATACGGATTTTGGGATGCGGGAGTGAAGTTCTCTTACCGCCAGAACGACATCTACCACAACTTCTTCATGCGCGACAGTCTCGGTTGGGACTATTCCCATCAATTCAGTAACGACTTGCTGCACAGGGAGTACGTGCCCGCCGCCTACGTGCAGTTCACCTCTACGGAGTGGCGCGACCGGTTCACCTGGAGTGCCGGTCTCCGTGCCGAATACAGCCGCACGCATTTGCATAGTGAGAAAGAGGTTTTGGACGAGTGGTCGCAACATTTCTTCCTCGGACCGTCGTTGTCGTTCAAGTACAAGATTTCCAAGAAGCACAGTCTGTCATTCGCCTACTCGCGGCGCATCACGCGGCCCACCTACCCGCAGCTCAACCCCTACATGAGCATGATCGACCCGCACAATTTCGAGCAGGGCAACATGCACCTCCAGCCCGAAACCGCCGACAACGCGGAGGTGCTCTACCAGTTCAAGGTGCCGAAATGGGCTGCGAATGTGGGCGTTTACGGCAACTACATCCACAACTACATCACGCAGGTGGCCCGTTTCGAGGGCGACATTCTGCTGATGACCTACATCAACGCCACCTCGCAGACCAAGGCGGGATTAGACCTGAGCGTGAAAGCCGACCCGTGGAAGTGGATGACAGC
>JAFXPL010000180.1 GCA_017527945.1 Bacteroidales bacterium
TACTTTGAATTGTTCATAGGCAGTCATCATTTCTGACTGCAAAGATACAGATTCAAATCCGTTGACTCGAAAAATCTCTACAACTAACTATATATCAATCGTTTCAAAGAACATTTTTAAGTTTTAACGGGACAGCAGTGGTTTCAAGGTTCAAAGTTCAAGGTTCAAGGTTCAAAGAGCTAAGAACTGAGAGTTTCTTTTCCGGGAGCTAAACTTACTAAACTTACTAAACTTACTAAACTTACTAAACTTACTAAACTTACTAAACCTACTAAACTCACCAAACTGATTCTGCGGAAAATCGGCTCGTCTTCTGCGAAATTGGCCTCTGCGAAAACGACTCACCCTCTTTACGTCTTGTTGACAACTTTAGCATACAACATATATAAACAACTTATTATCAGTATTTTATAAACATATCTTCATTGTTGATAAAAAATCTGCCTATTTGAAAAATGTATTTTCTAATTTTGGAGTCGATTTTTTGGGAAACTATGAACTATGACTACAACTATGACTATAACTATAACTATGACTATGAACTATGACTATGAACTTTGAACTTCGGAAATTATTCACAAAAATTATAATTATGAAGAAACTTCTACTAATGACGCTTATGCTGCTGACATGGGGCATGAGCGGGTATGCGCAGACCCTGGGCGACTACCAGTTCTCCACGGGCACGGATGCCACAAAGTGGATAAACTTGTCCACAACCACTTCCATCCTCAACGGCACGGGCGACGGCGTTGCATCGGCCCTGCAGGACATCGGCTTCGCGTTCGGATACGCGGGCAACGCCTACGCACAGTTCTCCGTCAACTCGGACGGCAACCTGCGCCTGGGCGGCACGGTGACGGGAACCGGCGGATATGGGACTCCGTTCGGGTCCACCAACTGCAACACCAATGCGCCGAAGATCAACTTTTTCGGTTGTGACGGTTTCTTGACCGACAGCGGCTACGTCTATACGGAGCTGATCGGCACGGCACCGAACCGGGTGCGTGTGATCGAGTTCGCCACCTCGACTTACAACAGCACCTCGCGCGCCGCCCTGTGCCACTGGCAGGTGCAGCTCTTCGAGGGCAGCAACAACATCCAGGTGGTCTATTCCACCCCGCCGGTCATCCTGCCGAACGTGACGCGCCAGGAGGGCATGTGCGTCAATGCCACCGACATCCTGTTGGTGAACAGCAGCCACCAGATGACCCACTATTCGGCAGCCACCTCCGACAACATCGCCAGCGGCACCTGGCCGGACCTCAACCGCTACTATCTGTTCACCGCCCCGCCCATGTGCACATCGATTGCCGGCCTCACGGCAACGCAAGTCACCACGACCTCCGTCAGCCTCGCCTTCGAAGCGCCTAACGACCAGAGCTCTTGGCAGGTGACCTATTTCCCCGTCGAGGACTCCACGGCCGTGAACACAGTCACGGTGAACACCACGACGCCCACGCTCACGGGCCTGACGCCCAACACGCTCTACTCCATCACGGTGACGTCAACCTGTCCCAACGGGGCGGAGAGCAATCCGATGACCGTTTTGGCGCTCACGCTGCTGACCGACGCGGCCACGCTGCCTTACCTTTGCGACTTTGAAGATGCCACGGAGAACGCCAACTGGGCCTTCTACAACGGCGACGCCGCCAACCAGTGGGTCATCGGCAATGGTACCGGCATGGGCGGCGGACAGTCGCTCTATATCTCCAACGACGGCCAGCACAACGCCTACTATTACGACAGCGCCTCGGTGGTCTTCGCCGTGCGCGATGTCTATTTCGACCCGAACTACGACTACTACACCGTCAATTTCAAGTACAAGTCGGAGGGCCTCCAGAATTCCGACTACCTGCGCCTCTACATCGGCCGCAGCCCTTCGTACGTCGTCCCGAACACCACCGGCACGCTGACCGGCCCCTCCAACGCCATCTACCTGACCATCGACGGCAACGGCTCGCTCGGGCAGACCCCCGACTGGCGTGACGTGAACCTCACGTTAGACACGGCCTGGCGCGGCCACACCGCCCGCTTCTACCTCGCCTGGGTGAACAACTCCATCAACGGTCTGAACCCGCCCGCCGCCATCGACCAGATCCGCGTGACGGGCCACACCTGTGTGCGCCCCTACAACGTGCACTACTCCTATCCGGATGCCACCTCCATGACCCTCTCTTGGTCCGACTCCGTGGGCGCTTCCGGCTATGAGGTGGCCCTGCTGCCCTTCTACGGGGGCGACGCGGAGACGGCTGCCATCAGTGTGACGGACACCTTCTACACCTTCACCAACATGGCCAGCAACACGCCCCACCGCTTCTACCTCCGCAGCGTCTGCGGCAGCGAAAAATCGAGCTGGGCGACCTACAACATGGGCGTTCGCTGCGCCCCGATCAGCACGCTGCCCTACGAAGAACACTTCGACGTGTATGGCACCGGCTCCTCGGCGCACCCCACCTGCTGGTTCGACACCACCAACTACACCACCGCCTACCCGTATGTGAGCAACACCAACCGAGCTTCCGGTATCGGCGCGCTCTACTTCTATAGCACCTCGACCTACTTCAGCTACGCCGTCATGCCGCAGATTGACGTGGATGTGTTGAATGTCAACGAGATGATGCTCTCCTTGAAGGCCTTAAAGACTTCGGCTGACTATGGGCGCTTCGACGTGGGCGTGATGACCGACCCGTACGACCTCACCACCTTCACCCTGATCAAGAGCTTCTATAAAGACGACTACTCTGGAACGAGCACCTGGAACGAGTTCAACGTCTATTTCAACAACTACACCGGCTCGGGCAGCTACATCGCCATCCGCACGCCCAACGAGGGCACCAGCGCCAGCTATGTCTATATCGATGACGTGGTGCTGAAGGCCCTGCCCGACTGTTACGAGCCTTACGGCCTCACCGCCTCCAACGTCAACCATGAGGGATTCAGATTAGACTGGTCTGTCGTTGACCCTGCGCCCGCCTACGACGTGGCCTTGGTCAATCCGGCCGGCGCCGCCATGGAGACGGCCGTCATCACCACGGTGAGCGGTGCTCATGCCACCCTGACCGGTCTCACCGAAAACACGAACTACCAAGTGTTTGTGCGCTCTAACTGCGGCGCGTCCACCTCTGAGTGGTCTGTTCCCATCAGCGTGAGCACCCGCTGTCTGCCGGCCAACGAGCTGCCCTACACGGAAGGCTTCGAGGGTGCAGGCGGCAGCGGCGCGGCCTACTTCCCGGACTGCTGGGTGCGCCACACCAACAACACGACCAACTACCCGTATGTCAGCACCACGCAACACGCGGAAGGCACCAGCGCCCTCTACTTCTACTCCACCACCAGCACCTACTCCCTCGCTGTCTCCCAGGGCATCGACCTCAGCCAGGCGGGCGGGGAGACACTGCTGTCGTTCAAGCTTTACAAGACCAGCGCCGCCTACGGCCGGATGGACATCGGTCTCATGACGGACCCAGACAACATGAACACCTTCCAGCTGCTGCAATCCATCTATCCCGGCGACCTCCCGAGCACCAGCACATGGTATGATTTCCAAGTGGTAGTTCCCGAGCAAAGCGGCAACGTGCATCTCGCCTTCTACACCCCGCAGGGTGTTTCCAGCTATGTCTATTTAGACGCGGTGAAGTTGGAGACCGTACAGTGCTCTTCGCCGACGAACCTGACTGTCAGCAACGTGGCCGGCACTTCGGCGATGGTCTCCTGGAACGCCGCGCCCATCGCCGTGAGCGAATACACGCTGGAGTACTCCGAAAGCGAACAAGATGCCTGGACACCCGTCATCACGAACGAGACCTCCCTCATGCTTACCGGACTAAATGTCGCAACAACTTATGACGTAAGAGTTTATAGCAATTGCGACGGTGTGACTTCCGACACCCTCACGGCCACCTTCCGAACAGGATGCTTGGCCGGCGGTGACATGATTGTCGCTCCGGAGAACGCCGAGGACCACCAATTCCCCATCAACACTTTCTACAACCATTCCTACACCCAACAGTTATATACCACACAGGAGCTTAACGCCACGGGCGATATCCATTCCATTGGCTTCCAGTACTTCTACAACACCCCGCAGACCAAGAGCAACTTCTCCATCTATATGGCGGAGACCGACCTGACCACGCTGAGCGCCTGGGTGCCCGTCGATTCCCTGCATTTGGTGTTCAGCGGCACCGTGAATTTCAGCAACAGCAACCCCGACTATTGGGTGGACATCCTGTTAGACTCTGTTTTCCACTACAGCGGGAATCACAACCTGGTGGTAGCCGTCCTCAACAACCACGGTTCTTACTCCACCAGCAGCAGCAACACTTTCTACACCCACAACATCTCCGGCATGTCGAGATATTACAACGTGGATGGCTCCACGGCCATTACCCCGCTGCCGTCATCCGGCACTGCCGGCTCCAAGCGCAGCAACATCAAGTTCGGCATTGACTGCGACAGTATAGTCACCTGCGTGGCCCCCAACCTCTACGATTACAGCGCCAGCGACCAGAGCATCACGCTGAGCTGGGCACCCGGCCTGAACGAGACCTCCTGGGAGATTCGCTACAAGGCCGAAAGTGACACCGACTGGAACACCACGACGGCCACCTCCTCGCCGTTCACCCTCGACAACCTGACGCCCGCTACCACCTACACCGTGGAGCTGCGCTCCGACTGCGGCGGCGAATACAGCGACTGGACCGGCTTCACCGTCTCCACCGTCTGCGAGTTCGTCAGCGTGCCCTTCTCGGAGGACTTCGAAGGAGCGACCGGCACGTCATACGCCAGCTTCGTGGACTGCTGGAGCCGCGGCACGAACTACAGCAGCAGCTATCCGTATGTGTCGAGTTCCCAGTCCGTCAGCGGATCGAACTCGCTCTACTTCTACGGATCCTCGTCCTACTACTGCTATGCCGCCACCCCGCGTTTCGCCGACGACGTGCAGATGGACAGCCTGCAGATCACGTTCCAGGCCCGAAAGTCCACGGCCAGCTACTACGTCGAAGTCGGTGTGATGAGCGACCCGGCGGACTACTCCACCTTCCAGTTGCTCGGCAGTTTCACCCCTTCGGCAACCAACACTTGGGAAGAGAGCGAGTTCCTCACCACGGGATATACCGGCAGCGGCCGCCACATCGCCTTCCGCATTCCGAAATGGACGGACTCCTACATGTATGTGGATGACATCCACGTCGATTACATTCCGAGCTGTCTGCATGTGGAGAACATCTACGCCACCAGCATCACGACCGACAGCGCGACCATCACCTGGACGGCCGGCGGCGACGAGACCTCTTGGCTCTATGCCTTCGGCCCGGCCGGCACGCTCAACGCCGACTACTTGGAAGACGGCGACTACCAGTCCGTCTCGGAGAACACGCTGGTGTTCGGCGGCTTGGAGGGCAACACCCCTTACGACCTTCTCATCAAGGCCGACTGCGGCGACGAGACCAGCACGCCCATGCTCTTCAGCTTCCGCACGGAATGTGTCACCATCAACACACTGCCCTATATCGAGAACTTCGACAGCTGGGGTTCCACCTCTTCCTCCACCGCTGCCTCTCCCGGACCGATGCCCGCCTGCTGGGAGCGCATCAACACCTACAGCGCACCGAGACCCTTCTGCAATTCCTCTTACCACTATAACGGTGTCGCCGGTCTCTACTTCTACGCCACCAACAGCACCTACAACGTGGCCGTCTGTCCGGAACTCGGCGACGGCATGGAGCTGGCCGACCTGCAGGTGCAGTTCATGTACCGGACCTACAGCAGTTCCTACAACAGTTCCCTCATCGTCGGTGTGATGAACTCCCAGAACGACCTCGGCTCCTTCGTGCCGGTGGACACCATCACCACCAACACGACCGACTGGCATCAGGCTTACGTGCAATTCGGCAACTACACGGGCAACGGCAAGTTCATCGCCCTGAAGTTCGCCCCCACCAGCACCGACTACTTCATGATTGACAACTTCATGATTGACGCGGCGCCGGCCTGCGACGCCCCGGCCGACTTAGCCGTAGGCACCCTGACCTCCACCTCCGCCACGTTCAACTGGACGGACGACGGCTCCGGCTCCTGGCAGGTGCTCTTCGTCCCCTCGGCGGTCACCAATCCCGACTTCTCACAGGCCGAGACGGTGAGCAGCAACAGCTACACCGCCGACGGTCTGGCCAACAACACCAACTACACGTTCTACGTGCGCACCGTTTGTTCCGGCGGCCAGGGCTTCAGCAACTGGGCGTCAACAAGTTGCCGGACTCTGTGGGCCGATCCTGCCGTGCTGCCTTATTTCCACGATTTTGAGAATGCCGACGAGAACGCCGCCTGGCGGTTAGTCAATGGCACCTACGCCAACAAATGGTACATCGGCATCCCGACCGGCGAGAGTGACAGCGTTTTGTTTGCATCGCAAGACGGCACCACCACGAACTACAACATCACCTCTGCCTCCTACGTGTGGGCTTACCGTGACTTCATCCTCCCCGACGCCGCCGGATACAAGCTCTCCTTCAACTGGAAGAACGTGGGCGAGCATAACTATGACTACATTCGTGTCTATATTGGTGAGCCGTTTGACGTGTCTGCCGGCAGCACCATCCCCACGGGTGCCGTGCAGCTTGGCGCCACGTTGGACAACGACTCCACCTGGCAGCATTTCGAGGCCGACATCACCAGCGAACATGCCAACACCACGCGCCGCATCTACATTCACTGGCGCAACGATAGCAGCAGCGGCAGTGCCCCGGCAGCGGTCATCGACTCCATCGCCTTGGAGGCGGTAACCTGCGGCATGCCGTATGATCTGACCCTTGACGCTGTGACGACCACCTCCGCGACGGTCTCCTTCACACCGGCCAGCACAAGCGACAACGCCTGGGAGTATGTGATTGGCGACAACAACTTCGTGCCGAGCGACACCATGGCCGAGGTACCGCAGGCCATCCAGTCCACCACCTTCGACATCACCAGCCTGACCGAGAACACGCGCTACACCGTCTATGTGAGGACTTCCTGCGGCAGCGGCGAGTACTCCAACTGGTCGGCGGCGATCGCCTTCAAGACGGCCTGCGACGCCATCACCGTGCCCTACACGATGAACTTCGACAACATGGGCACTGGCACCACCGCTTTCCCCGACTGCTGGACCCGCTTCAACACTTATTCCACCTCGACAAATTATCCGTACATCAGCAGCACCTACGCCACCAGCGGCAACGCTTCCCTCTACTTCTACAACTCCTCCACCACCTACAGCGTGGGCGTGCTTCCGCTGATTGACGTGAGCGTGAACCCTGTGAACACGCTGCAGATCTCTTTCAAGATGAGGCCCGGCGCCCTCACCAACAAGATTGTGGTGGGCGTGATGACGAATCCGGAAGACTTCAGCACCTTTGTGCCTATTGACACGGCAGTCAACTCGGCCGCCACCACGTTCGAATACCACGAGGTGATGCTGAACAGTTACACAGGCAACGGTGCCTACGTGGCCTTACGGATGCTCAACGAAGGCACCACATACACGATGTATGTGGACGACATTCTCTTGGAGGAGATTCCGAGTTGTCTGCGCCCGACGGCCGTTGTTTCCTCCGCCCCCACCACAACCTCCATCACGTTGGACTGGACTCCCGGCGGCAGCGAGACCTCCTGGGAGATTGCCTACGGCACCAACGGTTTCGACCCTGACGCCGCCAGCGCCAATGTGGTGACGGCCAACACGCACCCGTTCACGGTCACCGGCCTGAGCAGTTCCTCCATGTACCAGTTCTACGTGCGCGCCCTCTGCTCCGCCACCGACCAAAGTCAGTGGAGCCTGCCGACCAACGCCGCCACAGAATGCGACGTTGCCACACTGCCCTACTCCGAGAACTTCGACAGCTACGCCGGCACCACCTACACGGATGCGAACGGCATCGCGCCTGCTTGCTGGACCACGGAGGGTGTGAACAGCTACGGAGGACCGCACATCATCGGCAGCGGCAACTATCACTACGCTGATAGCCTCAACAGTCTGATTTTCACTTGCAACACAACCACGCCGAACAAATATGCGGCGCTGCCCACGTTCGACCAGCCGTTGAACACGCTGCACCTGAACTTCTGGCGCGCCATGGAAAGCACCTCCTCCGGCACCTTGACGGTGGGCTATGTGACGAACCTCAACGACCTGGCCGGCACCTTCACGGCGGTGGACACCATCCCGTCCGTAAGCAGCTCGAATGGCGACACCATCAGCGTTGATTTCACCGGCGCCAACATCCCGGCCAACGGCAACATCTGCTTCCATTGGTTCAAGAACGGCACCTTCTTTTCCTGCTGTATCGACAACGTCTATGTGACGAGCAACAGTTCCGTCACCGACCCGACCGTGGCCACCAATGCCGCCACGGCGGTCGCGCAGACTACCGCCACGCTGAACGGCACCATCACGAATCCCGACAACGTGACCATCTCCGCCAAGGGCTTCCAGTGGAAGGCCACGGCGGGCGGCACCTACCAGAACGTGAACGCCACCGGCGCGGGCCTGAGCTACAACCTCACCGGCCTGACGGCCAACACGGGCTACACCTTCCGCGCATTCATCACCTTCAACGGCCAGACCGTCTATGGCGACGAGATGACCTTCACCACGCTTGCGCAGGGTGTCGAGCCTTGCGACGTGCCCACGGGTGTCACGGCCACCAACATCACGGGCGAGGGCGCGACCATCACCTGGGATGCCAACGCCAACGTGAGCAGCTGGAACATCCAGTACGGCCCGCAGGGCGGCCAGCTGACCTCCGCAGCCACCAGCACGAACAGTTACGTCATCACTGGCCTCACGCCCAGCACGACCTACAACGTGCAGGTGCAGGCAGTCTGCGACGGCAACAACACCAGCGACTGGTCCGCCATCTATTCCTTCACTACCACCACCGGCATCCACAGCTGGTTAGAGAACAGCGTGAAGGTGTTCCCGAACCCGGCCAACGACTTCGTCAATGTACAATGTACAATGTATAATGTACAAATGAGTGCCGACTTGCACGTGTTCGACGTGTATGGCAAATTGGTGCAAACCGTCCCGATGACGGGCGAAACCACCGCCATCAACGTTACCGACCTGGCCGACGGCATGTACTTCGTACGCGTGACCACCGAAGCGGGCGCGGTAACCAAACCGTTTGTTGTGAAACGGTAAACGATACACCGTAAACTGTAAACTAAAGGGGGATCCGGAAGGGTCTCCCTTTTTTTATCAACATTTTATCAACAAAAGACCATCTTATAAAAGAAGTAGTAAATTTGCGGCCTCTCAACTTTAGTCAGACATATAGACAAACCGTAATATTCACCAAAATCAAAAGTATGAAAAAATTGTTATCCATTCTGTTGACTGTGCTGATCGGCGTCAGCTGTCTTTCGCTGTCGGCGCAGGTAAACACACAGTTGGTGGCCAACGGCACAGAAGGTTCCGACTACGTGCCGGTTTATGGTCTTTGGGCCGATGTCGTCCAGCACAACCAGGTCGTCTATCCCGCCGGGATGCTTTCCAACATGGTGGGCGGCGAGATCCAGAGCATGAAGTTCTTCTTCAGCAGTGCGCCGTCAAATCAGTGGTCGGGACAGATAGCGACCTTGAGATTAGGGACCGTCACAGCCCCGATGATTACCGGCGGCAATCCGCTTCCGGCACCCGGCGCGGTGGTCTATAACGGCTCCCTGGTGCTGTCGGGCGACACGCTGGTGTTCAACTTCAGCACGCCGTTCCTGTATGAGGGCGGCAACCTCCTGTTCGACCTGAGCCTTATGTCAGGCGGCAACTACAGCTCCGCCACCTTTGCGGGCGTTGCCTCCAACGCCGCCAGTCTCTATACCTACGACTCGTACGGCTATGAGAACAGTGATGTGGTGGACTTCATCCCGAAGACGCTGTTCGCCTTCACGGGCGGGGCCTCCTGCATCTCTCCCGACAACCTGACAATCGGCAACATCACCAGCAGCAGTGCCGCTTTTTCCTGGCATCCCAACTCCACGGGAAGCTATGAAGTGTGCGTCATCCCGCTCTCCGACGACCCCGCCGAGGCTGTCTGGACGACTGTGACGGACACTTTCCACACGTTCACGGGCCTGCTGCCGGGCACCGCCTACATGGCCTACGTGCGCACGGACTGCGGTGGCGGCGACATCAGCGCCGCGAACAACGCCATGTTCTACACCACCTGCGAGACCGTGAACGCTTTCCCCTACACGGAAGGTTTCGAGAGCGACTGGATTGCCACTGGCGTGTTCAACCAGAACAACACCGCCCCCTTGTGCTGGAGCATCTATGACGGCGGCTATGCCGAGAGCTACGCCAACTACAGCTGGCGACCGAACCAATACGACGACCAGGTGTATGAAGGGCAACACTCCGCCGTGATGTATTCGAGCAGCTATGGCGGCAGCGGCCACAACGACTGGCTGGTATCGCCGATGATAAACCTGACGAGCGGCCTGCAGGTCTCTTTCTACGCGAAAGCCTACAGTTACTACGGAGAGCCCGACCCCGAGGAGGTCTCTGTCTGGATCTCCAACGAGAATGCCTCGCTGACCGCACCCGCCAACAACAATTCCCCGCTGCCCGGCTTCACCCGGATTTTCAACACGACCATCACCAACGGCGAGTTCCAGATCATCGAGGTGCCGCTAACCGGCTACACAGGCAACCGCTACATCGCCCTGACCCGCGATACCATCCCCAACGACGGCTACTATCTCTGCATCGACAATTTCGCCGTGGCCGCCATTCCGGTCTGCGAGCGTCCGCACGACTTGGATGCCGTCACCGTCGGTACCCACAGTGCCGAACTGACGTGGCAGACGGACGCCCCCACGGTGAACATTCGCTACCGCCGCGCCGACGAGACCGCTTTCAGCGTGGTGGAGGATGTCACCCTGAACAGCGACAGCGTCTATGTGCTGCAGGGACTCACCCCCGGATACCAGTATTTCTGGTATGTGGAGGGCATCTGCAGCGACGACACCCTGCTGGCTTCCGCCCAGACCCTCACCTTCAACACGGAGTGCGTGCCGACCACCCTGCCCCGCACCTGGGACTTCGAGACGAACAACATCGCCGGCACCGACGACTACCCGCTGCCCGCCTGCTGGAACAGGACCAACTACAACTACCCGACCGTTTACTCGTATAACGGCCTTTCCGGCAACTGTTTGGAGACCTACGGTGCCGGCGACTACTATGTCGCGCTGCCCGAGCTGGACCTGACCGACATCAGCATCCACAACCTCCAGCTCAGCTTCTGGGCCAAACTGAGCACCTACGACACCAACGGGTTCATCGTGGCGGGCGTGATGACCGACCCCGCCTCCTCCTCCACCTTCGTGCCGTTAGACACCCTTTCGGGCTTGACGGACGAATACTCGGAATACCAAGCCTACTTCACCTCTTACGACGGCATCGACGACACGGCCCGTTTCGTGGCCCTGCGCATCCATCCCGGCCAATACTCCAGTTACGGGTACAACTACGACAACACCATCTATATGGACAATGTCTCGTTGGAAGTGATTCCGACATGCGCCCGTCCGGAGAACGTCACCGTCAGCAATATCACCACCACTTCCGTGAATGTCTCCTGGACTCCCGCCCAGGACGCGAATGAATACACCCTGTACTACATCGGCGAGGGCGAAACCGCCTACACGCAGATTGAGGATGGTCCTGTGACGGACAGCGTCTATACCCTCAGCGACCTGCTGCCCGGCACGCAATACACCCTCCTCGTGGCCTCCCTGTGCGGCGACGGGACGGAGACCAACGCCCTGCCCGTGACCTTCGTCACCAACTGCGTGGCCATTGACACGCTGCCCTACACCTGCGGCTTCGAGAGCGACTTCTTGGGCACCGACTATCCGCTGACCCGCTGCTGGACACGCGGCAACCCGAGCTACCAGACGCCCTACTGCCAGGATTACTCTTCGCACACAGGCACGTACAAGCTCTACTTCTACAACCCGAACACGGCGGCTCTTCCGGCACTCAACACCGACATCCCCGTCAACACGACGCAGCTCTCCCTCTACGCCCTTAGCCCTTACTCCGGCAGCATGACCTTCCAAGTGGGCGTGATGACCGACCCGCACAACGAGAACACTTTCGTGCAGGTGGGCGGTGACCTGACGGCGAATTCCGCTTACCAGCTGTTTGAGATTTCCTTAGACAGCTACACGGGCTCCGGCAGTTTCGTGGCGATCCGCACGACCTCTACCGGTTACCTCTATGTGGATGACGTGACTTTGGACCTGCTGCCCGAGTGCTCGCGTCCGCAGGCCGTGACGGCCAACGCCGTCCTCCCCACGGAAGCGGTCATCGGCTGGACCGCCAACGAGAGCCAGTCCGAATGGGAAGCCTTCTACGGCCCGGCCGGCAGCCAGCCCGACGAAGACGCTGTGGTTTCTGTCTCCACCAATCCTTTCACCATCACCGACTTGGAACCGAACACCAGCTACACCGTCTATGTGCGCACCGTCTGCGCCGACGGCACCTCCGAGTGGTCCACCGCGTGCAACTTCATGACGTTGGGCACGATGCCGGCCGAATTGCCTTATACCTGCACCTTTGAAGACACCGTGGAGAACGCCAACTGGACGTTGGTGAACGGCAACGCTGCCAACCACTGGGTGTTCGACACCGCGGCCACCGACACAGGCTATTCCCTCTACATCACCGACGACAGCGTCGCCAACTACCACTATTCCGGCAACTCTTCCGCCGTGTGGGCCTACCGCGACATCCAGTTCTCCGATGCCGGGGAGTTCACCCTCTCCTTTGACTGAAGATGCTATGCCGAAGGCACCTGGGACAACCTGCGCGTGTTCATCGGCAACCCCGTGGCGGTGTTTAGCGGCAACAGCAGCGACCCTGCCGGCTCCGAGTTCATCGGCACTTTCAACAGCAGCGACACCTGGCAGCATTTCAGCACCCTGTTAGACGGTTCCTACGCCAACACCGTAAAGCGCATCTATCTTTCCTGGCACAACGACGGCATCACTGAAAACCAGCCGCCGGCCGCCATCGACAACTTCTCCGTGGAGGCAGTGAGCTGCGCAAGACCTGCCGCCCTCAGCTTCACGGAAATCAACACCGACGGCGCCACCTTGGTCATCACCCCGGCCTCCGAGAGCGATGCCCAGTGGCTGGTCTCCCTGAACGACTCCACTTTCACGGTCACTGACCCCACCGTGGTCTTGACGAACCTGACACCCGCCACCAACTACACGGTGACCCTCCGCACGATCTGCGACGCCGGCGACACCAGCGCGGTCACCGAGCCGGTCGTCTTCCAGACCGCCTGCCTCGTCATCAACTCCGTGCCGCAGACTTGGGACTTCGAGGGCGACAACATCGGAGGCACCTACTACAACCCGCTGCCGGTGTGCTGGAACCGCACGAACAGCACCTACCCTTACGTGTATGACTACAACGCCCTGAGCGGCTTCAGCTGCCTCTATTTCTCCAACTCCAATGCGAACACCATCGCAGTGATGCCCGAGTTAGACGAACTCCTTGACATCCAGACCCTGCAGCTCACCTTCTACGCCAAAACCTCTGCCCTGACCACCGCGCGCTTGGAAGTGGGCGTGATGACCGACCCTGCCGATGCCAGCACCTTTGTTCCGGTGCAGAGCCTTGCTTTAGGCACCGAATATTCCACGGATCCCATCGTGGTGAACTTGACGAACTATAACGGAACCGGCCGCTATATTGCGCTGAAGAACGCCTACAACTCCTCCGCCTACACCTATTTCTATGTGGATGACATCACCTTGCAGGAGATTCCCGCCTGCCCGCCGCCTACGGCCGTGTCAGTCAGCGGAATCACCGACAACTCCGCCGTCATCGCATGGACGGAAAACGGCGATGCCACGTCTTGGGAGATTTTGGTCGGCGATTCGCTGGTTTCCGCCGACGCCAACCCGTTCACCGTCACGAACTTGATGTCCGGTACGTATTACTCGGTCAAAGTGCGTGCCCTCTGCGGCGGCGAAGCGACCCCGTACTCCGGCACCACCACTTTCAAGACCGAGTGTTCCAACGTCACTTCTTTCCCGTATGTGGAAGACTTCGACGGCGGCGACCTGGGCTGCTGGACCAACGAGACCATCACCAGCGAGTCTTGGACGGTCAGCGGCACCTATTCAGTCTCCGGTTTCAACAGTGCCTATTTTCCCTACACGACAGGAGCATCCGCACGTCTCGTCTCGCCGGTCTTCGAACTCACGGGTGTCACCAATCCGGCAGTCTCCTTCCACCACAGACAATATCCTGACGGTGCCGTCGTCGATTCCGTGTCGGTGAGCTACCGGACTTCCGAGAGTGCCGAGTGGGTGCGCCTAACGGCTTTCACCACCTCCACGGGCTCGGAATTCTACCTTGACACCGTGCAACTGCCGAGCGCGACGGCCACCTACCAGATTTGTTTCACCGGCTATGGCATCTACGGTTACGGCATCTACTTAGACGATATCACCGTGTTCAGCCTGCCCACCGACACCACTGGCCCGCAGCAGACCGACCCGACCGTGGCCACCAGCGCCGCCACGGCGGTCGCGCAGACCACCGCCACGCTGAACGGCACCATCACCAACCCCGACAACGTGACCATCTCCGCCAAGGGCTTCCAGTGGAAGACCACCACGGGCGGCACCTACCAGATGGTGAACGCCACCGGCACGGGTCTGAGCTACAACCTCACCGGCCTCACCGCCGCTACCAACTACACTTACCGCGCATTCATCACCTTCAACGGACAGACCGTCTATGGCAACGAGATGACCTTCACGACGCTTGAGCAGGGTGTCGAGCCGTGCGACGTGCCGACCGGCCTGACGGTTGCCAGCGTGGAGAACCATGCCGTGACCGTGACCTGGGATGCCAACAGTAACGTGAACAGCTGGAACATCCGCTACCGCAAGGCCGAGACCGGTTCTTGGAGTTCTGCCACCGCCAGCACCAACAGCTACACCATCTCCGATTTGGACGGCGACACCGACTACGAAATCCAGGTGCAGGCCGACTGCGGCGACGGCAACCAGAGCGACTGGACGACTTCCGCCACCGCACACACCACCAACGTGGGCATCAGCAATTGGATGGAGAACAGCGTGAAGGTGTTCCCGAACCCGGCCAACGACGTGGTCAATGTACAATGTACAATGTACAATGTACAATTAGGTGCGGATCTGCACGTGTTCGACGTGTATGGCAAATTGGTGCAGACCGTCCCGATGACGGGCGAGACCACAAGCGTCAACGTCTCCAACCTGGCCGACGGCATGTACTTCGTGCGCGTGACCACAGAGGCTGGCGCCGTAACGAAAACGTTCGTGGTGAAGAGATGATCTCGCGAATCTTACGTAAATTCTTTATGACAATTGCAAAGGGAGTCCGGAAAGGGCTCCCTTTTTGGTTTCAGGTTTCAGGTTTCAGGTTTCAGGTTCAAAGTTCAAAGTTCAAAGTTCAAAGAGCTAAGAACTGAGAACTGAGAGCAGAAGGCTTCTTTTCCGGGAGCTAAACTTACTAAACTTACTAAACTTACTAAACCTGCTAAACTCACTAAACCAGGTTCAAAGTTCAAGGTTCAAGGTTCAAAGTTCAAAGAGCTAAGAACTGAGAGCCAAAAGCCAAACACAAGATGAGGCGGCCGTTGATTTCGGCAGCGCAGAGGGCTCAATATCCGAACAATGCTTGCGCTTGGTCCATCTTCTCCCGCACGGGCACGCCGAAGGGACAACGGTCCTCGCATTGGCCGCATCCCACGCAGTCGCTGGCGTGTGCGGACAGCTTCTTGTACTTGGCCGCGAGCTCGTCGCTCACCACACCGCCGTTCTGCTGCGCTTCGTCCAACAGCTCGTTCACCGCCGCGATGTCGATGCCCATCGGACAGGGAGCGCAGTGGTTGCAGTAGGTGCATCCGGTGCTGCCTGCGGTGGTTTGGGCGGTTTCCTTGCTGAGGGCGGCATTGTAGTCCTTCTCCTCGTCGGTGGCCTTCAGGTAGTGCAGGTCGGCCTCCAACTCCTCGATATTGTCGGCACCGCAGATGGCCACGGCCACGCACGGTTTCGCCATGCAGTAGGCGATGCACTGCACCGGCGTAAGGGCGGTCTTCAGGGGCGATTTCTCCGCTTCAAGCAATTTGCCACCGCCGCCGAACACCTTCATCACGGTGATGGCGATGTTGTGCTGGGCACAGTAGTCGTAGAGTTCCACGCGCACAGGGTCGATGCCGGGCAGCATGTTTTCGAAGCTCTTCGGGTCCCATGGGTTGTTGCCCGACAGCACACGGTCGAAAGCTGGGTTGAGGCTGAACATGATGACCTCCACGAGCCCGCTCTTCGCGGCCGCAAGAGCCACCTCTGCGTTGTGACTGCTCATGCCGATGTGCTGGATCTTGCCCTGTTTCTTGAGGCTCTTGACATAATCCAAATAGGGGCTACCCTCCAAGGCCTTCCAATCCTCCATATTGTCGATGATGTGGATCATGCCCACCTCAATATGGTCGGTACCAAGCCGTTCAAGCAGGTCGTTGAAACCCTTCTTGCACTGTTCCACGTCGCGGGTACGTTCGTAGCTGGAACCGTTCCACCAGCAACCCACGTGACCCTGAATCACCATCTCGTCGCGGCGGCCTTTGAGGGCGTAACCGATGTTGCTGCGCACCGTGGGGTCGGCATCGTAGATGTCAATGTAGTTCACGCCGTGGTCGAGGGCGTAGGCCATGTATTCCCGGGCTTCGGCGGTATCCATTTTCCCGAACGCGCCGCATCCGATGCCGATCTCGCCGACGCGGATGCCGGTACTGCCGAGGGTGCGGTAGGCCATGTCGGGATTCTCCTTGAAAGCCGACTTTTTCTGGCAAGAAAAACACAAAACCAACAGGCAGACAGCCAACAATGCGATAACAGTATTTCTATTCATATTTCCGTTTTTTTAATTTTGACGGCAAAGGTACAATTTTTTTCCGAAACGGACATAAACTGGCAGGCACTATTTGCAATTTGTGTATCTTTGCCGCGTCTAAACCGTCCGCTATGAACAACGCCCGCAAATACCCCGTCGGAATCCAGACCTTCGAGAGGCTGAGAAAAGAGAACTACCTCTATATCGACAAAACAGATTTGGTTTGGAAGATGACCAAGGAGAGCCCCTTCGTCTTCCTCAGCCGGCCGCGCCGGTTCGGCAAAAGCTTGCTGACCACCACGCTGGACTCCTACTTCAAAGGGCAAAAAGAACTTTTCGAGGGATTGAAAATCATGGAGCTGGAGACGGAATGGGAAAGCTATCCTGTCATTCATGTCGATTTAAGCACAGTCAAGAACAAACCCTCACCAGATGAGTTGGAACGGTCGTTGTCGCTGATGCTTGAACCCATAGAGGAAATGTTTGGCACGAATGAACGCGAGAAAACCCCCGGCGAGAAACTACAGGGACTTATCCGTCGCGCCTATAAGCAGACGGGCAGGCAGGTGGCCGTCATCATCGACGAATACGACGCACCGCTGTTGGACAAACTGCACCTTCCAGAATTGTTGGACGGGTTCCGCAACGTGATGCAGGAGTTCTTCATCCAGCTTAAGGCGAACGAGGCTCTGATCCGCTTCTGCTTCATTACCGGCATCACCAAATTCAGCCAACTCAGCATCTTCTCCACCATCAACAACCTCAAAAACATCTCCATGCTGCCCCAGTATTCGGCCATCTGCGGCATCACCGAAACCGAACTCACTTCTTGCATGGCCGAGGACATCCGCCAGATGGCGGAAGCCTTTCAACTTTCACCCGATGAAATGCATGCCAAGCTGAAACTACAGTACGACGGCTACAAGTTTTCCGAAGAGTCGGAGGAAATCTACAACCCTTTCAGTCTCATGAACGCATTCGGAGACAACAAATTAGGCAACTATTGGTTCGCCAGTGCCACCCCGACCTTCCTCATCCGCCAGATGCAGCATTTCCGCACCGACATCACCACCTTGGAGACCATGGAGGAGCCTGCCGACTCTTTCGACTGTCCGCCCGAAGCCATGACGACTGCCCTGCCGCTGCTCTACCAAAGCGGCTACCTCACCATCAAGAGTTATGACCGTGACACGGATTTTTACACCTTGGGAATCCCCAACAAGGAGGTCCGTACGGGATTTGTCCGCGGCCTGCTGCCCACCTACGCGGGTTTGGACAGTGCCAGCGTTCAGAAAGGTTTCGCGGTGAAATTCTGGCAGGCTCTTCGCAAGAACGACATCGACCTCGCCATGAAGGAGATGAAGGCCTACTTCGCCGGACTGCCCTACGTGGAGGGCTTCCAAAAGAAGTTGGAGGAGGTGAAAAACTATGAGGGGTTCTACGAATGGTCGCTGTACCTGATTTTCTCGATGCTCAACGTCTATGTGCGCACCCAAGTCAAGTGCGCGGGCGGCCGCACCGACGTCGTGGTGGAGATGCCCGACACCACCTACGTCCTCGAACTCAAGGCAAACGGCACCGCGCAGGAGGCATTGGACCAGATCAACAGCAAGAACTATGCCCTGCCCTACGAGACCGAAGGCCGCCAGGTCGTGAAGGTGGGCGTGGCGTTCGAGCGGGAGACGATGACGGTGGGGGATTACAATGTGGAATTAGGAATTAGGGATTAGGAATTAGGGATTCAGCAAATCCGTAAACAATAAATAACATGACACAGCACCCAACAATCCGAACGTTTCTGCGGCGGATCGTCTGCCTATTGGCCGCCGAGGTCTCCTGCCTCCTTTGCGCGGCCCAGCAGCAACCATTCCCCTATTCGGTCTCCATCGACACGGTGGTGGGCGACTGCTTCAACAACTGTCAGGCGGTCGTTTCCTTGTACGACGCTCAAGGGAACCTCATCTCCACCAATGACTCATTACACCATCCCATTGATTCCGTCGCATATCCGATTTCCAATCTCCAGTACCATTACAAGAACCAGCTGTACAACAGCATCTTCTACAGCAACAACCATACCCTGACCATGGACGTGGGCACGTACGACATCGGCGTTTCGGGGTATGTGATGGTTCCCTACGGCAGCGGCCAAATACCTGTTTTGGTGGACACCACGCTGTACGGGATTGTCCTTGCAAGCACTTACGTTCCGATGTCCGTCTCCATGCTGGCCATGATCGCCCCGAGCGACCAAATGGGACACGAACGCTGCGGCAACCGGCACGCCTTGCCCTGCGGCGACAACGGGCGCGTGCAGATGAAAATCACCTCCGGCAAGTTCCCCTACACAGTGGTCTTCACCAATGCCCAAAACGACACCATCCGCCACGTGGTTTTCAACCAGCCGCAACACAGCGGGAACGACTCCCTGTATGCCGACTACAAGGACTACTACACGTTCGACTCGCTTCCCCCAGGCAGTTATCGCATCGAAGTTCACGATGCCTGTTCTTACACCATCGTGCTGCATCACACCGTCCAACTGAACAATGTGCACATCAATTTCCTGCAGAATTACCAAAACAACTGTTCCGATTCCAACACCGTGAAATTCAGGGCGGGTTTCACCTTCACAATGGGCGCATACAACTACGACAACCTCTATCTCGAAACCATCTTCCAATACCGCTTCATACACACCGATGCATCCGGTCATTCCGACACGACGGTGTGGCGGTCAATCAACGGTTCCCAGGTTACAAGCTCGAATTACAGCATCTACTGCGACACATTGGGCTTTGCCCACCGGTATTGCGACCTATACGGGCACACCATCCGGTTCGAGATGCGCGACCTATGCAGCCAGGACACCAACTTCGTGACCGTCACCATTTCCCCGCCCCAGATTCCTTGCTATTCCGCCCAAGACAGCAACGTTCTCTGCCTTGGGCCGCAATCCCTCGACACCTGTGCCCTGATATGCGACTCCATGCTGAACTACACACAACAATACAGAATCTGGACGAGCAGCAACTACAGCTTCTACACCTGCCCGCCGCGCTGGGTATATACCGATTCCGCCACAGGCCAAGTCATCAAAACGGATCCCGTAAGCAGCATCTCCTCCTCGTCCGCACTGACAAGCACTGAGGTGGAGAACATCTATGGCCCGTACTCCAACCTCGCGCTGCCGATTGTCCGCACGCTCGTCGATGCGCAAGGTTGTGTGCTCGCAAGCCGTTTCGACACCCTGGTGTTTGTTCGTGACACCACCATCGCCGAATCCCCTTTCTCATGGGGCATAATCTCCCACTTCAACTCATGCAACGGGATGAGTTCCATCACCGTAGCCGAAGACCCGACCCCGTTCCCGTCGCACCGGGATTCCGTGATAGTACGGTTGATAGAGAGCCCCATATACGACATTTACAATTTCACAGCCACCTACGCCAACGGGGCTTGGACGGTCGTGAAGGATGACTCGGTGAACAATGATGCCACCATTGTGGCGCAAGGCATGAGCGTGACCATCAGAAAAGTCCACCTTCCGGGAGGACTCTATATTTTCACATGCGAAACGGCCTGTGGAGTTGACACGTTTCGGTTCAATTACATCGGCACCTATTACGAGACCTACGACTGGATTGAGGACCCCGCCTACCAGACCTGGCAGGAGTGCAACGACTTGCTGGTCAAGCCAGTATCTGGAAAATACAGACGCTCTACCTATCACATCAATGCCCAAGTGAGCAACGACGAGCCCATCGTCACAACCTACGACTACATCCCAAGCATCACACTGCTTTCCGGAGTGGTCGGAGGGTATTCCAACACTTCAACCTCCATGAACGTGCCATTCCGTTTCACCATTCCCGGCGACTATACCATTCGCATGTCCTTTTCGGGATGCGGCGAAACGTTCTACCATACCGACACCATTCACTTTGTGCGCGTCAGAGTGGACTTCGAGAAAGCGTACGCCGTGGTCTGCGACTCCAATTCCAACACGGGAACCGTAATAGCAAAGGCCGTGCAAGGTTCGATGCCCTACACCTACAAGGTGTATAGCCAGCCTGACATGCACGGAAGTCTGTTAGGGACCAGCGAAAGCGGGCTGTTTTACCATGTCCCCATGCATTTGGGACAGGAAATGTCCGTATATGTCATCGACTCCTGCGAGAACAGCTATTACATCAACACCGTCGCCATGTCGATTGAGCAGAGCCAGCTGCTGTGGTTTGAGGGAGGGGCACCCGATCCCGGCCTATGCGTTGGCGACACGGTCACGCTGTCGGCGCTGCCGTTCAACGAGTTCATCACCTACAGCTGGCATGGGCCGGCGAACTTCACCGCCACCGACGAGCACGTCAGCTTTTATGCCGCCGACACGTCATCAGAAGGGTGGATCGTGGTCGAGCTGCTGAACACAGGCTGCCCCATGCCCGTCAAGGACAGCGTCTATCTGAACGTACTCTATTCACCGCAGGTCTTTGTGAGCGCGATGGCCATGGTCTGCGCCGGTGACACGGTCGAGGTCGTCATAACAGCGTTGGGCAACGACACCGTCTTCTTCAACCTGCACCGCGACTATGCAGGCGAACACACGTCGCAGCTCCTGTCGCTGTCGCCTCAAGACACCCTTTCGATCCCTTTTCCCATCGAAGCGGAGAATGCCTTCTGGATCGGCTCGGCTTCCGACCTTTACTGCCCATCCAACCAGCAGCAAGACACCGTGCAAGTGTCCACATACCCCGTTGTCGCCGGCACGCTCGCCACGACCGTCTGCCAGTCGGAAGAACGACTCTCCTACCCTCCTTTCGCCGAGATTGACATATCCGACACTGGCATCTTGCAAATAGACACGATTCTCACCTCCATCATGGGCTGCGACAGTTCTGTCACATTAACCGTCCATGTGCTGCCCGTAAAAAGCACCATTTTGGACACCACCATCTGCGAGGGCCTCGAACTGTCCATGGGAAGCAGCCGTTACACAGAGGAAGGCACTTACCTCTGCGGGTTCACGGCGGACAACGGATGCGACAGCGTGGTGACGCTCCATTTGGGCATTATCGGGAACACGGCAACTATTATCTCATCGGAAGAGGACTTCTGCGAGCGTTACAGCACTATCCTGACACTACAGGATGCGGGCGACAGCTGCATCTGGAATACAGGCGAGCACACCCCGTCCATAGAAGTCTCCAAACCTGGAATCTACTATGCGACAAACTATTACAAAGGATGCGAGGCAACGGCCAAATATGTCATCCCGACTTGCCAATGGGAGTTGTATCTTCCAAACGCCATCACGCCCCGCAATGCCGACGGCCTGAACGACGTGTTTTGCCTTTCCGAAGAACAAAAATACTGGATCGAAGATTTCGAGCTGTATGTGTTCAACAGATGGGGTGAAATTGCCTATTCGTCGTTAGACAAGAATTTCAAATGGGACGGAACGGTCAACGGCCAGATTTATCCGAACAATGTCTATAACTACATCATCCGATTGACAGACAAAGTCGGGAGACGCCTGTCTTATTACGGCTCCGTCGTGGTGCTGCTGTAAAAAAAATTCGGGGATGTCCTGATTTTGTGTATTTTTGCCGCTTTGAAAAAAGAAGCGACCCAAGAAAGGGACTTCGCATATTTTTTAGACCTATATTTCGTAAAATAGCCATATCAAATATGAGACTGACAAAAATTCTGTACTTTGTTGCGTTGCTGACAATCTGCGGCGCACTCACCATCTCCTGCAAAGGCAGGAAACCGGAACTGAAGCCCGTGAAGGGCGTTTTGGAAGAACCCGTGAAGGAAGGCACCGCGCCCGACCTGGTCAATGCCACGCTGGACCGCCACGTCATCGACGGGAACTTCGAGTCCATCCTCAACGACACCGTCAACAACATCCAAGTGTGGAGTTTGGTGCGCTGTGACTCGGTCAATTCCTCCGAGGGCTTCGGCCTCGTGGTCGCCAAGGACGGCCGCGCCACCATCTTCTCCGACATCCGCCACGGCAACACCCCTTCCGCCCGCTACAATGCGGCCACCGGCGAGCTCTGGCTCACCGGTGTCTCCATCGAAGGCACGGGCACCCATGTGGAACGTTTCTACCGGATCGGCTTCCGCAATGACGGTCCCCACTATGTCGCCGGCACCATCGACCCCTACGAGATGCAGCAGGCACTCTGCCAAAAGCTGAAATACGCCGTCAAGGGGCGTGACATCACGCTATACGACAACGACCGCGAGCTGAAGAAGATCACCAGCACCGTGACGGACATGGGCGACTTCTTCGACGACGCCGTCTGGGTGGGCGAACAGCTGCACTACGACCTCAGCGGCGACACCCTGACCGTGACCGCCACCCCCGGCGTGAACTTCGTCACCGGCAAGGTGCTGCTCTATGACGACATGCCCGACCTCACCGCCCGCGTGACCCTCAACGCCGACGGCAAATTCACCCTCTCGAACATCAGCGTCGCCCAATCCTCACATAAATAACAGTCGTTCCTCCCGGCTCTACCGAGCTCTTGCCCCTAACCGGGGCTGTTCAAAGAATCCTTTTGTATTAAATCTTAAACGCTAAATCCAAAACCCAAATGCATAAAAAGACATTACAACGAATCCGGCGCGTCTTTGCAGCCATCTTCTTCCTCGGCATCACGCTGATGTTCCTCGACTTCACGGGGACGTTGCATACATTCTTCGGCTGGATGGCCAAGGCGCAGTTCCTGCCCGCCGTGTTAGCGCTCAATTTCATCGTCATCGCCATTCTGCTGATAATCACCCTGTTATTCGGGCGTTGCTATTGTTCCGTTATCTGTCCCATGGGGGTATTCCAAGACGGCGTGGCACATGTGCACAACTGGTTCAAGAAAAACCGCTATACCTATTCCAAAGCACATAACATCCTGCGTTACATTGTTTTAGGGCTGTTCATCATAGTGCTGATTGCAGGTGTCGGCTCCTTAGTGGCGTTGCTCGCCCCCTATTCCGCCTACGGCCGCATCGTGCAGAACCTCTTCTCGCCGATCTACCAATGGTGCAACAACGGCCTCGCCGCCGTCAGCGAGCATTTCAACCGATACACCTTCTACAGCAAGGAGGTGTGGATGCGCAGCCTTCCGACCTTCGTCATCGCGGCGGTCACCTTCGTGGTCATCGTCATCCTCGCATGGCGCAACGGCCGCACCTACTGCAACAACATCTGCCCGGTGGGCACCTTCCTGAGCTTTTTCAGCCGCTTCTCCTGGTTCAAGATGCACATCAACGAGGAGAAATGCGTCAAATGCGGCCTCTGCACCAAGAACTGCAAGGCCTCCTGCATCGACGGCAAGAACGGTTTCGTGGATTATTCGCGTTGCGTGACCTGCGGCAACTGCATGGCCGTCTGCCCGAAAGAGGCGATTGAATACAAGCACGCCAAGGGCAATCCCGTGCCTGCAACCTCCACGGAATCCGTCGATACCGGCAAGCGCGCCTTCCTGATCGGGTCGGCGGTGGCCCTCGGCACGGCGGCCTTCGCCCAGGAGAAGAAGAAGGTCGATGGCGGCCTCGCGTTCATCGAGGACAAGGTGGCTCCCGAGCGCACCACGCCCATCGTGCCTGCCGGCTCCGGCTCCCTCGACCGCTTCCGCAAACACTGCACAGGTTGCCAGCTCTGCGTGTCGCAGTGCCCCAACGACGTGCTGCGCCCCTCCACCGACCTGCTGCACCTCATGCAACCGGTGATGTCGTACGAGCGCGGCTGGTGCCGGCCCGAGTGCACCGCCTGTAGCGATGTCTGCCCCGCCGGTGCCATCGTGAAAATCACCAAGGAGGAGAAGACCTCCATCAAGAAGGGACAGGCAGTCTGGGTGGCCCAGAACTGCATCGTGGTGGCCGACGGCGTGCCCTGCGGCAACTGCGCCCGCCACTGCCCCGCCGAAGCCATCGAGATGGTGCCCAAGCGCGGCGACGACACCGGCAAGCTCTTCATCCCCGCCGTCAACGAGAACAAGTGCATCGGCTGCGGTGCCTGCGAATACGTCTGCCCCGCCCGCCCGCTCTCCGCCATCTTCGTCAACGGTGTCGAACAACAACGTACGATTTGATTAGTTTTCAGTTAGTAATTACGAGCGACCCTATAAAGTATATTCCTTAAGCAGCCCCGGAGGGGCAACACGCACGAAGTGCAATTAACCCCACACAAGCGCAGCGCAGTGTGGGGGCCAACACGAAGTAATCAACATGAAGAAATCAATATGAAAGACATATCCCGCAGAGACTTCCTCAAGACCTTGGGTGCCGGAGCCGCCATCACCGCCATGGCTGCCGGCTGCCAGAACAACGAACCCGCATGGGCCAACGCCACGCCCCTGAAACCCCAGAAAGGGCAGATGACCTACCGCACCAACCCCAAGACCGGCGACAAGGTGTCGCTGTTGGGCTACGGCATGATGCGCCTGCCCGTCATCGAAGACAAGGCCCCGAAAGGGGCTTCCGGCCGCGAAACGCCCGCGCCTATCGACCAGAAGATGGTCAACAAGCTGGTTGACAAGGCCATCGAGTACGGTGTCAACTACTTCGACACCGCCCCGGTCTATTGCCAGGGGCGCAGCGAGCATGCCACCGGCATCGCGCTGTCACGGTATAAGCGCGACAGTTACTATCTCGCCACCAAGATGTCGAACTTCTCCCCAAGCACCTGGCCGCGAGAGGAGTCCATCAAGATGTTCGAGAACTCGCTGAAAGAGCTGCAGACCAACTATATCGACTATCTGCTTCTGCACAGCGTGGGCGGGGGCGAGGACGGTATGGAGATGCTCCGCAAGCGTTACTACGACAACGGCATCCTCGACTTCCTGCTGCAAAAACGCGAGGAGGGGGTCATCCGCAACCTCGGATTCTCCTACCACGGCGATGTCAAGGTGTTCGACTACCTGCTGTCGCGCCACGACGAGTACAAGTGGGATTTCGTGCAGATTGAGATGAACTACCTTGACTGGCACTTCGCCAACGAGATCAATGAGGCGAACACAGAGGCTGAGTATCTCTACAACGAGCTGGCCAAGAGGAATATTCCGGCTGTCATCATGGAGCCGTTGTTGGGCGGCCGCCTTGCCAACGTGCCCGACTACATCGTCGCGGAGATGAAGGAACGCGAACCGCAGCGCAGCGTGGCCTCCTGGGCGTTCCGTTTCTGCGGTACTTATCCAGACGTGCTCACCTCCCTCAGCGGTATGACCTATATGGACCATCTGGACGACAACCTCGCCACGCACTGTCCGCTGAAACCGCTTACTAACGAGGAACTTAACTTTCTCGAAACCATCGCAGAGGAAATCTACGATTTGAAGAATATCCCCTGTACCGCCTGTCAGTATTGTATGCCTTGTCCCTTCGGATTGGACATTCCCGGCATCTTTACCCACTACAATAAGTGCATTAAGGAGGGCAATTTGGCCACGTCGCAAGATGAAAGCGACTACAAGAAGATGCGGAGGGCTTTCCTCATCGGTTACGACCGCAGCGTGCCGAAGCTGCGCCAGGCCGACCACTGCACCCACTGCGGCGAATGCGTCGCCCACTGCCCGCAACGCATCCGCATTCCCGAGATGATGCAGATGGTGGACGAATACGTGGAGAAGCTGAAGCAGGAGACACTGTAGCCGTCTGTTCCGCCTCGAAAGTGAAGCAACTCCAGGTGCGCGAGGATTCGAGCTTTTCCGTATCGTCGGTTTTCTAAAAAATGCTATCTTTGCCGCCTTATTCTGACAACAAAAAATGGATTTCTATTTCGACAATAATCAAGAAGAAGAATTCTCCGAGGAGGAAATCATGCTTGCAAACAACTTCTGCGAGGCATGCGACAAAGGGGTTCACACGGAATACGACGAGGACCAATATGACATCATCATCTCGCACCTGATGTTCGCGCAGAAGGGCGACTACCTGAAAAAGGCCATTGAGCGGGCCCGGAAAGCCTTTCCCGAGGATCCCGCCTTCGTGATCTGGCAGGCTCGCTACTATATCTGGAACAACCAGTTGGACGAGGCGCAGCAGTTCCTGCAGAAGACCTTGCGCCGGTTCCCCGCCTCCGCCGAACTGTACGAGGAGATGGCGTTCATCGCCTACACGTTCCGCTTCAATCTGAACATCCGGGAGCTGGTCTCCAAGGCCATCGCCATTGAGCCGTCCGCCAACGCCTACTTCCTACTGACCAATCTCTACCTCGACCAGAA
Organism: Bacteroidales bacterium; assembly: GCA_017527945.1. The sequence goes on from JAFXPL010000180.1 coordinate 27,175, forward strand.
CAACGTGGACAAGGCCTACGATTGCTTCACGGAGGCTTACCGCTACGACAGCGGCATCGTGAACAGTCTCGACCTGCTCTTCCAGGCCCAGACCTCGAAGCACAGCAGCCGCTACCCGTCGGAGCTGGCTTTCGTGGAACGCATTTCCAAGGACTATCCGTTGGAGAAACACGTCTGGGTTGCCCTCGGCACCCTCTACACCATGGACGACCGCCACAAGGAGGCCCTTCAGGCGTTCGAATTCGCCTCCTCCATCGAGCCCGACGCCCTGATCTACTATGCCATCGCGCAGGAACTCTGCCACCTCAAGCAGCACGAAAAATCCATCGAATACTGCCGGATGGCACACCAAATTTCCAAGGATGTGAATGCCAACGTCCTGATAGGCAAAAATCTTAGACTGATGGGCAAGCACGAAGACTCCCTTATCCAACTGCTCAAAGCCGACGAGGAGGACCTCGATTTCCCGTTCGCCTTTTCCGAACTGGTGCTCACGCTGAGCGCCATGGGCCGCATGGAGGACATCCCCGACTTCATCCATCGTTTCTACAAAGCCGAAAACCTCAGCCTCGAAAAACTCGAGTGGGTGCTCGACTGCCTGAGCATCGAGGACAACCTCCGCGCCTTCTACCAACTCTGCTTGGCCGCACACGATCAGTTCCAGACCGCCACCCAATACTGCGCGTGGCTCACGGAATTCTGCTACATCGTGCACAACCCTAAGGTCGCCATCGTCATCCTCACCGAGAATTTCCTCGACCTGCCCGACACGGAGCTCTACGAACACCTCGGCTACTTCCTCGCCCTGCTCTACGCCGCCAACTCCGACCCCAAGAAAGCCGTACAGCACCTCCAAAACGCGCTGGTAATCAACGAAGAGAACATTCAAATGGACTTTTTAGACATCGACACCGAAAAAATCTATGCGAAATACCCCGACATCTATTTCATCGTCAGTCCTTATCTGGACCAACAGATGGACATCAGGAGTAATTAGAACTTAGAACTTAGACTTAGAACTTAGACATAAACTTAGACTTAGACTTAGACTTAGACTTAGAACTTAGACTTAGACTATAAAAATGAAGCAATTTTGGACATTTTTGATGATGATGGCGGTTTCGATGGCTGCTATGGGGCAGGAAAGCGGCAACGCTGAGCCCGCACAGGAGACAAGTGCCACAGGACGGGTGATTTCGTGGTATAACGAGCACCTCAACTACGGCACGGTGACCCTGCTGATGACCATCGAGAGCTCGTTCATCCCGTTCCCGTCGGAGGTGATTGTGCCGCCGGCCGCCTACCAGGCCTGCAACAGCGACAACGAAGCCCTCTACGTCACCTCGTCGAAATTCGTCAACGTGCTGCTCGTCATCGTGTTCGCCACGCTCGGGGCACTCCTCGGGGCACTCCTCAACTATGTGCTCGCGCTACTGCTGGGCCGTCCCATCATCTATTGGTTCGCCGACAGCAAGGTCGGCCACATGCTGCTGTTGGACAGTGCCAAGGTGCAGAAGGCGGAGGACTATTTCCGGGCGCACGGCAACGTTTCGACCCTCGTGGGCCGCTTCATCCCCGCCATCCGCCAGCTCATCTCCATCCCCGCCGGCCTCGCCAAGATGCACATCGGCAAGTTCATCCTCTTCACCAGCATCGGCGCCGCCACCTGGAACACCATTCTCGCCATCCTCGGCTATGTTGCACACGGCCAGAAAGACCTCATCGACAAGTACAACCACGAACTCACCATCGCCCTGCTCGCAATATGCGCTGTCGGTGTCGCCTACGTGGTGTTCAAATGGATCCTGTCCGCCCGCAAACGCAAAAACCAATCGGAGAACTAAGGCTTTCATCCCTCATGCACCGGCTCGGTCTGATCGGCAAAACCCTTTCCCACAGCTTCTCCAAAACATTCTTCGAGGAGAAATTCCGTCGTGAGGGCATCTCGGACTATTCGTACGATTTGTTTGAAATTCCTGAAATCCAACAAATTACAGACTTTATCCGCCAGCATCCCGACCTGAAAGGTTTCAACGTCACCATTCCTTACAAACAGACCATCATTCCGTTTTTGGACGAATTGTCGCAAGAAGCCGCCGCTATCGGCGCAGTAAATGCCGTATTCATAAAAAGAAATGGAAACCAAATACTTACAAAAGGATTCAACACCGATGCGGAAGGATTCCTACGGTCGATAGACGGCCATCCGATGCCTTCGAAAGCGATGGTGCTGGGTACCGGCGGAGCCGCTGCGGCAATCAGCTACGTGCTTGAGAATCACGGATGCGCGTGCACTTTCGTCTCCCGCGACCCGAAGCGCGGGCTCCCCTACTCCGCCCTCACGCCGGAACTTGTTCGCGAACACCCACTCATCGTAAACTGCACACCGTTGGGCACATCCCCCAACATCAACGAAAAGCCCGACATCCCTTACGAAGGCATATCGGGCGGACATTTTCTGTATGATTTAGTCTATAACCCGTCGGAAACGGCTTTCCTGAAAGAAGGCATCCGACGCGGCGCCATGACTCAAAACGGCTTGGCCATGCTGCACGCACAAGCCGAAGCCGCCTGGTCGCTGTTCAGAACATGATACAAGGCATTCAGGTTTCTAAACTCCCTAAACTCCCTAAACCTCCTAAACCTCCTAAACCTCCTACCGGTTCTGGAAGAAGAAGTCGCTCATGACCACCCGCAGCATCACGCCGTAGTTGAAGGACATGAGCTTGTTGCCATAGACGTTCAGGTTGATTTTGCTCATGCATCCGTAAAAAGTGGGATCGATGGAGACGAACTTGTTGACGACGAACTTGATGCCCGTGGCGAAGGAGAACCCATAGCCGGGGCCGCCGTAAATCACGTTGTAGGTCTGCATATCGACCCCCGGCACATAGCTGGCACCGTTGTACGGGTCGAGCAACGTCAGGGTGAGCTGAGGGTTGTTGCGGCTGTCCAGAATCACCGCATCGAACTTCTTGACTTTCGCATAGTTGAACTGAACCCCGAACTCCACGAAGGGCTTCACGATTTTGTGTGCACCGCTAAAGAGGTAGGATGCCGACAGGTCGATCATGGAGCGGTCCTCCTTGCCCACCAAGGTCATCTCCGGCGCCTTGTAGTTGTTCCCCGACACCGAGGTGTAGGTGAGCAGCAGCTTGTTGGTGACCGAAAGTCGCGAGAAGGTGTAGGAGAGCGCCAACGCCCAGTTGTTGCGGATTTTGTAGCGCACCCCGAGGGTCACGCAGGAGCCGAGATTATAGCGCGGCTCCATGTTCAAGTCGCGTTCGTCATAGCCAATCTGGTCGTTCATGCTGATGTGGGGATAGACCTTCGTCACGGCCTCCAAAATCTCCCTGCGGCGGTACTCGTTGTCGAAGAGGTAGTCGAGGCCGCATTCGTTGAATTTGCTGCCATTGTAGAAGAGCGCGGTCTTCTTGCCGCCCCAGAACATGCCGCCGCCGACATAGAAATCGAATCCGCGGTCATACCACGTTGTGTCGCGGAATGAGACGACCTCGCCGACCTGCTCGCGCTGTGCGAAACCTGCAAAAACACACGCCATTATCCCAATTACTGCTATTGTTCGTTTTAACATCATATATTTTCTATTTTTTGCTCAGGGCTCGGCTGCGCCGCATTCTGTCATTGTGACTCAGGGCTCGGCTACGCCTCACCCTGAGCTGACATAGGTCGGGCTTTCAGCCCTTTTTGGAAGTGGCATATTTAACCCACTAACCCATTACCCCATTAACCCATCATATATGCACGCATTCGCCGTACGCCACGGCCACGGCCTCCATAATGGCCTCGGACATGGTGGGGTGCGGGAATACGGCGCTGATAATTTCGGGGCCGGTCATACCTTTTTTGCGGGCGGTGACGGCGCCGGCAATCATCTCGGTGACGTTGTCGCCGATGAGGTGGCAGCCGAGCCACTCGTTGGTGTTCTTGTCGAAGATGACCTTCACCAGGCCGTCGCGACTGCCCGCAGCGGTGGCCTTTCCGGAGGCAGTGAACGGGAACTTGCCGACGAGGATCTCCCGACCCTGCTCCACGCAGGCGCGTTCGGTGAGTCCCACGGAAGCGATCTCCGGCGTGGTGTAGGTGCAGCCGGGGATGTTGCCGTAATCGACCGGCTCGGGGTTGCCGCCCGCGAGCTTCTCCACGCAGACCAGCGCCTCGTGCGATGCCACGTGCGCCAGCGCCGGGCCGTGCACGATGTCGCCGATGGCATAAACACCCTCGACGTTCGTGCGGTAGTAGTCGTCCACCGTCACCTTGCCGCGCTCGAACGCCACACCGCACTCTTCGAGGCCGAGACCTTCGAGGTTGGTGGCGACACCCACGGCGGAAAGCACGATGTCGCAAGTGATCTCCGTGACTTTCTCCTTGCTGTCTTTGACCGTCACAACACACTGGTTTTCCACCACTTCCACTTTTTCAACAGCCGCGCCGGTCATCGTCTTGATGCCGGCCTTGCGGAAGCAACGCGCAAGGGTGGCAGCCACATCGTCGTCCTCCACGGGTACGAGGCGCGGCATGTACTCCACGATGGTGACCTGCGTGCCCATGGTGGCATAGAAGTAGGCCAGCTCGCTGCCGATGGCGCCGGAACCCATCACCACCATGCTCTTGGGCAGTTCGGGAAGGGTAAGTGCCTCGCGATAGCCGATAATTTTCTTACCGTCCTGCGGCACATTGGGCAGGCTGCGGGAACGGGCGCCCGTGGCCAAGATGATGTGCTTGGCCTCGTAGGTCGTCACAGTGCCGTCAGCAGCAGTAACCTCCACCTGGTGGTTGCCCGCCAGCTTGCCGAATCCGGCAATCACCGTCACGTTGTTCTTCTTGAGCAGGAACTGCACGCCCTTGCTCATCTGCTCGGCCACGCCGCGGCTGCGTTTCACCACGGCCTGGAAGTCCGGGGCCACGGTGCCGTCAACGGCGATGCCGTAGTCGGCGGCATGCGACATGTACCGATACACTTGCGCGGACTTGAGCAGCGCCTTGGTGGGAATGCAACCCCAGTTGAGGCAGATGCCGCCCAATTCGGCGCGCTCCACCACGGCGGTCTTGAGGTTCAACTGACTGGCCCGAATGGCCGCCACATAGCCGCCAGGACCGCTTCCGATCACGATAACATCGTAGTTTTCCATATTTCTATTCTATTTTATACGTTTGCATTTTGAGGCGGCAAAGGTACATAAATTTCAGATACTCAGAAAAACGAATATTTTGTATTTTTGCAAGTCTGTTCAAAGCAATCATTCAACATCCAACAAATACAAAACATTATGGCAAAGACAATCTTCTTAGTGGGCATCGGCGTGGTGGTGATTGTGATCCTCCTCGCCATCTGTTACGTGAAGGCTCCGCCAAAGGACGCTTTCGTCATCTCCGGCCTGTCGCGCAAGCCGAGAATCCTGATCGGCAAGGGCGGTCTGAGGATTCCCGGTCTGGAACGGGTCGATAAGGTCTTCCTCGGCCAGACATCAGTCGATATAAAGACCTCCACTCCGGTCCCGACCAACGACTTCATCTCCGTGATGGTGGATGCGGTGGCGAAGATCCGGGTTATCAACTCGGACGACGGCATCCGGCTCGCCGCCAAGAACTTCCTCAACATGACGGAGAAGGACATCGCCTCTCAGATTAAGGACTCGCTCGAAGGCAACATGCGCGAAATCATCGGCACGCTCGACCTGAAGTCGCTGAACATCGACCGCGACGGTTTTTCGGACCAAATCGCCAAGAAGGCAGCCCCTGACATGGCGAAGCTCGGCATCGAAGTGATTTCCTGCAACATCCAGAACATCACCGACAACGAAGGGCTCATCAAGAACCTCGGCGCAGACAACACGTTCAAGATCCGCAAAGAGGCGGCCATCACGAAGGCACAGGCGGAGCGCGACATCGCCATCGCGGAGTCCGAGGCGGCAAAGGAAGCCAACGACGCCCGCGTCCAGAACGAGACCATCATCGCCGAGAAGAACAATGAACTGGCCGTTAAGAAAGCGAACCTGAAGGTGATCGAGGACACGCAACGCGCCAAGGCGGACGCCGCCTACGAAATCCAGAAGCAGGAGCAACAGAAGACCGTCAACGAGAAGACCGTGGAGGCCGAGGCCACCAAGCAAATCCTCACGCAGGAGCGGCAGAAAGACATCAACGCCGCCGCCGTGGAGGCCGAGACCGAGAAGGCCCGCAAAGAGCAGGAGCTGACTCAGGAGCAGGTCAAGATCCAGCAGAACCGCCTCGAAGCGGAAATCCAGAAAACCGCGGACGCCGAGAAATACCAGAAAGAAATCACCGCAGCGGCGGAACTCGAACAACGCAAGCGCAAAGCCGAAGCGGAGGCATACGAGGCGGAGCAGCGCGCCCGTGCCGTAAAAGCGCAGGCCGAGGCGGAACAGTTCCGCATGGAACAGGAGGCCATCGGCAAGAAGAAGCTGGCCGATGCCGCCGCCTATGAAATCGAGCAGAAGGGACTCGCAGAAGCCGCCGCCATCGAGAAGAAAGGCCTTGCCGAGGCGGAGGCCATGAAGAAGAAGGCGGAGGCATTCGAGAAGTACGGCAGCGCGGCCAAGGCACAAATGGTCATCGACAAGCTCCCCGAAATCGCCGAATCCGTGGCGAAGCCCATCAGCTCCATCAAGGACGTGCGCATCTACGGCGGCAACGGCGAAGGCATCACGCAAATCTCCGGACAGGTGCCCACGGTCATCAAGCAAACGATGGACACCGTGGCCGACGCCACCGGCGTCGATATGACCGAAATCGTCAAGCAATCGACCCTTGAAAGTGCCGTGAAGCGCACCGCCGACAAGTAAAACGACAATCGTTAAAAAAACGGAAACGTAAAAAGAAAACCGGACAGCGGGAAGCCGTCCGGTTTTTTATTTACAAAACTTGAAGTTATAATACTATTCGAAAGAAAGAATAGCCTCTTTGATAATGGCGATGGCCTCGCGGAGTTCCTCTTCGGTGATGACCAAAGGAGGAGCGAAGCGGATGATGTGTTGGTGGGTCGGCTTGGCCAGCACGCCCATGTCGCGCATCTTCTCGCACACATCCCAAGCCTCCTTGCCGTTGGTGGGTTGGATGACGATGGCGTTGAGCAGTCCCTTGCCGCGCACCAGCTTGATCATCGGGCTGTTGACCTTGCCCATCTCCTCGCGGAAAATCTTGCCGAGGTATTCAGCGCGTTCTGCGAGTTTTTCCTCTTTCACCACTTCGAGGGCGGCGATACCCACGCGGCAAGCCACCGGGTTGCCACCGAATGTGGAGCCGTGCTCGCCGGGTTTGATGTTGAGCATGATGTCGTCGTCGGCCAACACAGCGGAAACGGGCATCGTGCCGCCGGAGAGAGCCTTGCCGAGGACAAGGATGTCGGGACGGACACCTTCGTGGTCGCAAGCGAGCATCTTGCCCGTGCGGGCGATACCAGTCTGCACCTCGTCAGCGATGAACAGCACATTGTGCTGCTTGCAGAGGTCGTAGCATTTCTTCAGATAGCCTTCATCGGGGACGAAGACACCTGCCTCGCCCTGGATGGGTTCCACCAGGAAACCGCACACCATCGGGTCTTCCAGCGCCTTAGCCAGAGCGTCCACGTCGTTATAGGGGATGCGGATGAAGCCGGGCGTGAACGGGCCGAAGCCAGCGTATGAATCCGGATCGTTGGAAAGGGAGACTATCGTGATGGTACGGCCGTGGAAGTTGCCTTCGCAGACCACAATCTTGGCCTGGTTTTCGGGAAGACCTTTCTTGTCGTAACCCCAACGGCGGCAGAGTTTCAGAGCCGTCTCGTCGGCCTCGGCGCCGGAGTTCATCGGCAGCACCTTGTCGTATCCGAACGTCTCGGTGACGTATTTCTCGAACGGGCCGAGACAATCGTTGTAGAAAGCGCGGGAGGTCAGAGTGACCTTCTGAGCCTGGTCGATCATGGCTTCGATGATCTTCGGGTGGCAGTGACCCTGGTTCACGGCGGAATAAGCGGAGAGGAAGTCGAAGTACTTCTTGCCTTCAACGTCCCACACGAACGGGCCTTTACCACGGGCGATGACCACGCCCAGCGGATGATAGTTGTGTGCTCCATAGCGGGCTTCCATATCCATGGCCTGCTGACTTGATGTAATTTTTTCTACCATAATTACTATAATTTAGATGAGTATAAAACTTCTTCGTTTTTAGAATCGGCAAAGATAAACTTTTTTTCAATATACCGTTTTGCAAAAAAGAACTAAATGCGGAAATCCGAGTATTGCCGTTTCGTGAAAAAATCCTATTTTTGCCGCTTTATATAAATATTGTACGATAATGGGAAAAAGCGGCATCAAAAAAGCACTCAAGGTCGCGGCATGGGTGGTCGGATGTTTTCTGGCCTTGGACCTGCTGCTCGTGGGCTTGTTGTTTGTCCCATCCATCCAAACCTTTGTCGTACATAAAGTTACGGAGTCCATCAGCGAAGCCTGGGGCACAGAAATATCCATCGGCAAAATCCGTCTCACTCCCACTCTGAAGCTCGTGGCGCACGAGGTCGCCATCAAGGACCACCACAACGAGAACATGATCTATTCAAAGTTCGTGAAGGGAAGGTTGCGCTCCATCCGCACGAAACCTTTCAAACTCGGCCTTGGCGACGTACACTTCGACGGCGTGGACATCATACTGCGCACCTACAAGGGCGAGGAGACCATCAACATCGCCCAATGGGCCAGAAAATTCCACTCCGACAGCGACACGCCGGCCTTCGAGCTGACTTCCAACGCGGTGAAGGTCTCAAACGGCAGATTCGTCCTCATCAACGACAACACCCGGGTGGTGTATGACACGAAAGGGCAACCCGACATCGACTACGCCTTCTTCGAGCTGGCTGACATCGCCATCGATGCCAAAGACTTCAAGCTGGAGGGTGCCGACGTCGCCATGAAGTTCAAGCAGCTGGCTTTCAACCAATACGGAGGCTTCCGCATAGAAAAATGCAGCGGCGACTTCCGCATCTGCGACACCACGCTCACTTTCAACGACTTACGATTGAAGACTCCGAACAGCAACCTCGACCTCGACCTTTGCTTCCAATATCGCGACTGGCAGAGCTACGCGGAATTCCTCGACTCGGTGAACATCCTCGCCGCCATCCGTCCCTCCACGCTGTCCATGACCGACATTGCCGGCTTCGCGCCCGCCATCAAGGGCATGGACGAAGTGTTCCGCTTGCAGGCCGACACCGTGCGCGGCACCGTCAACGATTTCCGCCTGCGCAACGTGAAGGCCCGCTGGTTAGACGACAACCTGGTGCAGGGCGATGTCGCCATCCGCGATGTCACCCGATTCCGCGAGGCCCGCTTCGACGTGACGTTAGACTCCACCGTGGTGAACGCCGCCGAATTGCCCGCCTTCACCCTTCCGAAAGGGAAGGCCATCCGACCGAACAAATGGCTCAACAAAGTCGGCGCCACCACCGTGACGGGAACCTTCCTGGGCGGGCTCTCACAGTTCGATGCCAAGCTGACGGCCGCTACCGGGCTCGGGACCGTGACAACGGACGTCACTGCCGACACGCAAGACGGACGAATGAGCTTCGGGGGGACGCTGGCCTCCAACGACCTTCGCTTAGCCAAGCTGACCGGCAACTACCAGACGTTCGGGGCCACAAACCTGAGCCTCGCCTTCGACGGCGACATTCCGGCCACGAACCTCAATGCCAAGAGCCTGCGCACCGCACAGGCGCACGTCTCGGGCACCGTGTCGCGATTTTCCCTCATGGGCTACCCGGTTCGCAACGTCCGCATCAACGGCGACTACTCCGAGGGGCTGTTCAACGCCACGCTGAACGCGAACGACCCGAACCTTCACGGCGACCTCATCGCCCAGTTAGACATTTCGCAGCCTGTCCCTTATCTACAAGGGAGCATGGAGCTGCAGGAACTCGCCGCCGGCGCCATCGCGCAACATCTCGCCCCTGTGGATTCGGCCAAAGCCACGGGCATCTACAAGGTTGTCGCCTCACTGCAGCGGAACCCCGCCCTGAAGCTCAGCTTCAACCATTTCCAGATTTCCATGAGCGGCAACAACCTCGACAACTGCAACGGCTTCCTCGGGTGCGACAACCTGAAGCTGTCCTTCAGCGAAGACAGCCTCTCCAACGAACGGCTGCGCCTGACCGCCATCAACAAAGAGCGAATGCACAAATACATTCTCTCTTCCAACCTCGTGAGCGCCACCTTCGAGTCCTCCTACCCCATCGCCACCGTGACCGACTCGCTGATTGCCATCGCCCACAACCTCTTCCCTTCGCTGATCAAAGCCAAGGGCCGGCAGGCCGGGAGAGATAGCGAAGAGTTCGCCGACAACATGTCCGGCTACATCAAGTTCAACGCCCGCACCTACAACATCCGCCCGATCACCAGGCTGCTGTACCCCGACTTGTTTGTCGCTTCCGGATCCACCGTGGACCTCGACATCCGTGCCGACCACGTGAACGACCGCGCCGAAATCAACCTCCCGTTCTTCGGCATCCGCAACAAGGTGCGGCTGCACCATTTCCATCTTGACGGGCATACCTCGGACGCGAAGACCCTCACCCTGCAGGTGAAAGGCGACTCCGCCATCGTGAACGTGGGCAAGGGGAAGCTGTTGTTCGACCAGGCGACCCTCAACGCCACGGCTGCCAACGACCTCATCCGCTACGAGCTCCTTTGGCACAACCCCTTCAACGCCGACAGCAACGTCTCGCAGCTCTCCGGCAGCGCCAACATCGCCAAGACCGACGACATCGTCGTGCAGCTCGAACCCTCCAGGATCTTCCTGAAGGACTACGAATGCCACTTCAACGACCAGAACACCATCCACATACGCCCGCACCGGTATGAAATCGACAACCTCGTGTTCTCCACGAACAACAGTTCCTTGGCCTTCAACGGCGACTACGACACTCGCGACTCCAGCAGGCTGACCATGGCAGCGAAGAACATCGACCTCTCGCTTTTCAGCCCGCTGTTCGACAACATGTCGTTCGACGGCAGGCTGTCGGCCGACCTGAACCTGCTGAACCGCAACGGACAGAGGCTGATCTTCGGCAAGGCAATCACCGACGAGCTGGCCATGAACGAGACGCGATTGGGCGACCTTTTCCTGATGGCCGGGCTCAACAACGAAAACGACATCCGCTTCACGGGCGGACTCTTCAACAGTTCGGCGGGCACGCTCGACTACCAGTATCTCTCCAAGTTCTCCATACGCGACTTCCGGCAGGAGAAGAACATCATCACGGATCTGTCGGGCACCTACTCGAACAAGCGGTTCGACGTGAAAGCCACCTTCGATTCCCTGCAGGCCGGCTTCTTGGAGCCGTTCCTGTCAAGTTTCAGCGACACGCTTTCGGGCAAGGCCTCCGGCGAAATCGCCTTCCACGCATCGCCCGACTCCTCCTACCTCAACGGCAAGGTGCATGTGATTGATGCCACCATGGGCATCGCCGCCCTCGGCACCATCTACCACGTGACCGACCAGGACATCATTCTCGACAAGACGGGCATACGGTTCCCTAACATGCAACTCTCCGACAAGGACGGCAACAAGGCCGTGCTCGACGGCGACATCAGGCACAACATGTTCCGCGACATGCGCCTCGACCTGCGCATCAACACCGACCGCATCCTCGCGCTGAACTCGCCCCGCACCTCCAACGCCGTTTTCTACGGCACCGGCTACGTGAAGGGCGACGTCGCCATCTCCGGCCCGAGTGACAACCTTTCCTTCTCCGGCCCGAACATCCAGACCCTCAAAGGTTCCAAAATCGTGTTGGAGGTGAACTCGACCAACTCCGCATCCGAAACCAGCCAGATTCGGTTTGTGCCGCGCACCGTATCGGAAGAGAAGGCCGTGAATGCGCCATCGTCGCCCAGCAACCTGAACTTTGACTTCACGTTCAACGTCACCAACGATGCCGACGTGGTCATCTTGATCGACGCCATCGGAGGCACACTGAACGCCCGTGCCGACGGCCGTTTCCAGCTGGTTTACAACAGCGGAAACGACCTCAACCTCTACGGGAACCTGCTGCTGCACTCCGGCGACTTCAAGCTCTCGCTCTACGACATCGTGAACTCCAAGTTCACCCTCGTGAACGGCGGTTCCATCAACTTCGACGGACCGTTGGAGAACATGACCGTGAACCTGAGCGCCTACAAGACTTCCAAGACTTCCCTGACGAACATCATCCCCTCCGACTACCTTCAGTCCGGCAACGTCGATGTGAACTCCTACATCCATCTGCGCGGCCCACTGATGCGCCGCATCGAGCCGACGTTCAGCTTCGAGCTGCCCAACAGCAGCAACGAGGTGCGCAACCTCTTCTACACCTCCATCGACACCCAGAACACCGAGAACATCACCCGCCAGTTCGCCTACTTCCTCGTCACCAACAGCTTCATGCCCGAGAACATGTTCAACGGCTCAAACGGAAGCACGGCGGGCAACAGTCTCAACATCTTCAGCAACATGGTCAACAACCTGCTCAGCGACGTGATTGACAGTCGGCGCGGCGGCTTCGGCATCACCTACAACCAGGCCACGGAGACCACCTCGGCGGAATACGGCGTGAAAGCCAACGCCAACCTTTTCAACGAGCGCGTCTCCATGTCCACCCGATTCGGATACTACGACGACCGCTCCGCGCAAAACGCCTACAACAATATATACGGCGACCTCACCGTGGAGTACAGCATCAACCCGGCAGGCACCTGGAAGGTGAAGGCCTTCACCTACATCGGCGAACGCGACGACAACTACAACTACCTCGGCGACCGCTACAACAACTACGTGGCCGGCGTCGCCCTGACCTACAAGCAGGACTTCGACAGCCGGAAGAGACGGAAACCGGCCGCGAGCAAACGAGTAAAAGACAAAGAAAACAAAGGAGGAAAGCACAATGAACAATAACGGGAAAAGCGTCATCGCCATACTCATCGGGCTGGCCATCATCATCTTCCTGGGATGGTTTTTCTCCGATATAGTCCTCTATATCTTCATCGCCTTCGTGCTGTCGATGTTAGGGTCGCCGTTGGTGAAACTGCTCACCAAGATCCGCATCGGGAAGTGGACGTTCCCGTCCTCCGTAGCCGCAGGCATCGTGCTGGTGCTGATTGTCGCCGTTGTCGGGCTGATTTTCTACCTGGTCATTCCCGCCTTCGTCAACGAGATCAAGTTCTTGACTACCTTGGACTTAAGTTCTGTGGGCGAGAGCATCCAAGACTGGCTGAACCAGTTCGACAAACCGCTGCGCAAATACGGCATCCTGCAACGGCGGCAGCACGTCACCGACCTGCTGAACGAAGAGTTCACGACGTTTGTCAAGAAAATCAGCATGTCGAGCATTGTGACCGGCACCGCGAACATCGTCAAGACGGTCTTTGTGGCGGTCTTTTCCATCCTGTTCATGACCTTCTTCTCACTGAAGGACCACAGGATATTCTTCAAGATGGTGCGTAGCTGGCTTCCCAACAAGGTGCAGGAGAACTACGACAACATCCTGAAGGCCACCGGGACACAGGTCGCCTCCTATTTCCGCGGGGTGCTGTTGGAGATGTTCATCGTCGGTTTCCTCGAATTCCTGATCTGCGCCATCCTCGGCGTTCCCAACGCCCTGCTGATCGGCTTCATCGGCGGCCTGCTGAACATCATCCCGTACGTGGGTACGCTCATCGCCGTCACGATCAGCATCATCGTCGGCATCACCGCGCTGCTGCCCATCTCCCCGGAGATGTCGCTCGTTTGGGCCACCGTCATCAAGATTGCGGCGGCCTTCGCCGTGGCCAAAATGGTCGATGACTTCATTCTGCAGCCCTTCATCTACGGCCACCAGACCCACTCGCACCCGCTGGAGATTTTCATCGTCATCCTCATGGCCGGCTATGTCGGCGGCGTGTTCGCCATGATTTTTGCAGTCCCCGCCTACACGCTCCTCCGCATTGTCGTCAACGAGTTCTTCGGCGCACAGTTCGCCTCTGCCGACGAACGGGAGGAGATGCTGGCGGATAAGTGAGAGTTGAGAACTAAGAATTGAGAATTGAGAATTGAGAACTAAGAATTGAGAATTAAGAGTTGAGAGTTGAGGGAGCCTTTGAGCAGATTCGTCGGGCAGGAATTTGGTAACAACAAACAACAAACAACAAACAACA
>JAFXPL010000181.1 GCA_017527945.1 Bacteroidales bacterium
GGAACTCATGTCCCACACGTCCTATTCACAGACCACGATGGACAGGTGCCTGTTCGAACTCAAAAAGAGAGGACTTGTCGAATACGCCGGAAGCAAGAAAAGGGGTGGCTACCACCTGACCAACACCTCGCAGGATAGCGAAAAGGCAGATACAACTCAACCTGTGGAGAAAGCAACAGAAAATGAAAGAGATACCGTCCAAGAGAAACCGAAAGAGGCGAAATCGGAGTTGAAGAATCATGAATAATGGGAAGACTTGATTTTACCGTTCAATTGGGCAGACATTCTTTTTAAATATATTGTATTGAAAAAAAGCATACTTTTGCCACCGATATGCCGAGGCATATTCACTTTAAATCATGGCACCGCCAAGCCATTTTTGACGGTGCTTTTTGAACCTAATTTGTATCCCGCGTATGCCTAAAATCGCGTATCGATATGAATATCAAACAGATATGAAAGATATAGAATTAACCCCACACAAGCGAAGCGCAGTGTGGGGCCAGACAGACGAGCGCAACGCAGCGCAGGACCAGCCGCCAAGTGAGGCACGGGCTCCGCGCAACCGCACGCTGACGGTCAACGCCGAGGAGATCCCCGCGCTGGAAACGATGATCAGTGCGCCGGACGACCTGCGCGACGACTTCCGCGACGACCTGCTCGTCAACGGCGACCTGCGCGACTGCCTCGACCGCATCCCTAACGAGCACTTCGACCTCATTCTCCTCGATCCGCCCTACAACCTCGACAAAGACTTCCACGGACGGAAGTTCTCGTCCATGAAACCGGCCGATTACGAGGAATACTTGCGCAGTTAGTTCCCGGCGGTGTGCGACAAGCTGAAGCCCGCCGGATCGCTCTATATGTGCGGCGACTGGAAATGCTCCTCGTCGATGCAACGGGTCATCGAGGAGCGGCTCACCATCCTCAACCGCATCACCTGGCAGCGCGAGAAGGGCCGCGGGGCAAAGGGCAACTGGAAGAACAGCATGGAGGACATCTGGTTTGCCGTGAAAGACCCAAAGCACTACACCTTCAACGTGGATGCCGTCATGATGAAACGCAAGGTGCTGGCCCCGTATCGCGTTGACGGTCAGCCGAAAGATTGGGACGACACCGCCGAGGGCAAATTCCGCCTCACCCACCCTTCCAACTTCTGGGACGACATCAGCGTGCCCTTCTGGTCGATGCCCGAGAACACCGACCACCCCACGCAGAAGCCCGAGAAGCTCTACGCCAAGCTCATCCTCGCCTCCTCCAACCCCGGCGACCGCATCCTCGACCCCTTCTCCGGCAGCGGCACCACAGCCGTCGTCGCCAAAAAGCTCAACCGCCGCTTCTGCTGCGTCGAACTCAACCGCGAATACTGCCTCTGGGCCGCCAAACGCCTCCTCCTCGCCGACACCAACCCCACGATACAGGGATACGCCGACGGGGTCTTCTGGGAGAGAAATTCAACGAAAATGAAGAATATAGAATGAATAGTAGTAGTATGTTCGACATCTTCCTCCGCTCCGTCTTCATCGACAACATGGTCTTCGCCTACTTCTTGGGCATGTGTTCCTATTTAGCCGTCTCCAAGAATGTGAAGACCGCCTTCGGGTTGGGACTGGCCGTCTGCTTCGTGCTGACCGTCACCGTGCCCGTCAACTACTTGATTGACAAATACCTGCTCCGCGAAGGGGCACTCACTTGGTTAAGCGCAAACTTTGCCGGCACGGACCTCTCGTTCCTGTCGCTGATCCTCTTCATCGCGGTGATTGCGGGCATCGTGCAGCTATTAGAGATGGTCTTCGAGCGGTATCTCCCGGCACTGAACATGGCCTTGGGCATCTTCCTACCGCTGATTGCCGTGAACTGCGCCATCCTCGGCGGCTCGCTCTTCATGCAGGAGCGCAACTTCCCCACCGTGGCGCACAGCTTGGCCTACGCGCTCGGCTCCGGCATCGGCTGGCTGTTGGCCATCACCGCCTTCGCCGCCATCCGCGAACGCCTCAAATACGCGAAAATCCCGCCCGCCCTGCAAGGCAACGGCATCGCCTACATCATCACGGGACTGTTGGGGATGGGGTTTATGGCGTTCTTGGGGATGTGATTTGTGAATTGTGATTTGTGATTTGGGACTTGTGATTTGGGACTTATGACTTTTGAATGGACACTTATAGCTGCTGTTGTGATCTTCCTGGCAATCATCTGGTTGCTGGTCGGTATCTTGCTGTTTGCGCGGAAGAAGATGATTCCCGAGGGATCGGTGAAGATCAAGATCAACGGGAAGAAGGAGATCGAGCATGAGCGCGGGTGCACGTTGTTGCAGGCGCTGGCCGATGCGAAGGTGTTTGTGCCGTCGGCGTGCGGCGGGGGCGGTTCCTGCGGCACGTGCCGAGGGAAAGTGCTCGCCGGCGGCGGCGACATCCTGCCCACCGAGCTGGCACACATCTCCCGCAAGGAGGCCGACGACCACTACCGCCTCTTCTGCCAGGTGAAAGTGCGCGAAGATATGGAGATCGAGATCCCCGAGAGCTTCTTCGGCATCAAGAAGTGGGAGTGCACGGTCGTCTCCAACCGCAACGTGGCCACCTTCATCAAGGAACTGGTACTGCAGCTGCCCGAAGGCGAGGTCATGAACTTCCGGTCCGGCGGCTACATCCAGATCAACATCCCCGCCGGCACCGTCCATTTCGCCGACATGGAGGTGGAAGAGCCCTACCACGCCGACTGGCAGAAGATGGGGCTTTTCGACCTGAAAATGAAGAACGGAACCCCGACGGTTCGCGCTTATTCGATGGCCAACTACCCGGCGGAGAACGGCATCGTGATGCTCAACGTGCGCATCGCCACCCCACCCTTCAACCGCAAGAAAGGTCGGATGGAGAAGGTCAATCCCGGCGTGGCATCCTCCTATATCTACAGTCTGAAGCCGGGCGACAAAGTCTATGTGTCAGGACCTTACGGTGATTTCTTCGTGGAAGACACCGACCGCGAGATGATGTTCATCGGCGGCGGCGCGGGCATGGCGCCCATGCGCTCGCACATCTTCGACCAGTTCAAAGTGAAACACACGCAACGGAAGACCACCTTCTGGTACGGCGGCCGTTCGCGCAAGGAACTCTTCTACATGGACGAGTTCGAGCGTCTCGCGGCGGAGCACGACAACTTCGCGTTCCACGTCGCCCTCTCCGACGCGCTGCCCGAAGACCACTGGACGGGGCCCACAGGCTTCATCCACAACGTGATTTTCGAGCAGTACCTGAAATCGCACCCCGCCCCCGAGGACATCGAGTACTACATCTGCGGTCCGCCCATGATGCTGCAGGCCGTGCTGAAAATGCTCGACGGTTTGGGCGTTTCCCCCGAAATGGTGCACTACGATGACTTTGGAGGGTGATTCGCCTGCCCAACGATTTGTCGCCAAACAAATTCTCTCATGTTCGCATATTTTTTCTACTTTTGCATCGTCCAAATCCTCAAGGAAATATGTACAGCCGAAATGAGCTCAACGAACAGAACGAGTTATTCCGAAACCTTCTGCGGAGATTGCGAAACTATCTTCCGGCATCCGTCGTCATCCTGCTATTCACTCTCATCGCCCTGCTTTTCGCATTCCTCATCGTAATGGGCGGCTGCCGGGGCAGGGAGCACGCGCAGCCGAAACCGCACTGGTTCAAGCACTATGCAAACTACCACGAAAAAGATTACGTACAGTTCATCGAGAACCAGATCACGAACGACCACGATTCGAGCTTGACCGCCCGATCGGCACGCGCATTTTACCATTCCCGCGACTTTCACCCGCTGTGGACACAGAAAGGGCTGCAGGAGGCTCTTGCCGATTCGCTGATCGCCTGCCTGAGCAACGCCTACCCGCTTCACGGCATCCCCGCCGCATATTTCCACCTTGACAGCCTACAAAACGCCATCGCGCAACTTGTCGGGCACCGCGTACCTGACAACGACTCGCTCTACGCGCACCTCTACCACCTTGAGCGGCTTCTCACCGAGCAGTACCTGCGCTACGCCTGCGCCCTGCGATACGGCGCGGTAGATCCCAAAACCGTGCACGGACGGAAATGGTACTACGAAACACTGCGCCCCGACTCCGCCTTCCTGCACAACGCCATCGAGCAAATCGGCGAATTCCAGCGCTTCCTGACCAGCCTTTTCCCCGAAACCACAGACTACCAGATCCTCCAAAAAGAGATGGCCCGGCTGCAAGCCCTCCCCGACTCCACCGAAACCGCCGTTCCGGAATTCCGCACACACCAGAACGGACACAGCAAGGACATCGCCCCTTTGTGCACCCGCTTAAAAGAGCTCGGATACCCGATCAATAATTTACATAACACACTGAACGACACCGTTTTGCAAACCCTTAACCAATTCCGTCGGCAAAACGGGCTTCCTGAAAGCGACAGTTTGGACGGGGAGACTATCGAAAAGCTGAATCGACCGATACAATATTACAAGGATGCCGTCTCTGCCAACCTCGAAAGACTGCGGTGGCAGCGGAAGCACACCAAGTCGGACGACACGCTCTACATCGCCGTCAACATTCCCGACTACACGATGTGTGTGGTGCAGAAAGACTCCGTGGTGATGCGCAACCGGATATGCTGCGGCCGCACGCAGAATCCCGAAAACGTGCCGAGTCGGCACCGAGACGGCATCATCACCCCTTACAAAGCCGAAACCCCGCTGATATACAGTCTGATACGCACCCTCGTGCTCAACCCGGAGTGGAACATTCCCTACGACATCATCAAGAACGAATACTACCCCAAACTCGTGCGCAGCAACACGGCGGTGGTGAAGCGCGAGCGCCTCTACATCCGCGACAGCCGCAACGGGCGCTACGTCGTGCCCGACTCCATCAACTGGAGCCGCGTGAGCCAGGGCAACATCCCCTATCGCCTACACCAGACCTCCGGCCGCCACAACGCGCTGGGACTCTACAAGTTCGTCTTCGCCAACTCCGAATCGGTCTATCTGCACGACACCAACAACAAGGGAGCGTTCAGACGGAGAAAGCGGGCGCTAAGCCACGGATGCGTGCGGGTACAGCATCCCGACAGCGTGGCCGAATGGGTCTATGCCGTCAACAACTTCGACACCAACTACATCGAACAGCTACACATCCTCTCCGGCGCGGAGCCTTCCACCGAGAAGGGCGAGGAGTTCGTGGAGAAAATGCACGAAAAGGACTCTATTTACTATGAAAGCCTCAGCGACTACGACCGCCAGTTCTACCGCAAGCTGCGCCCATCCAGCGTCGCCCTGCGGAAACCCATCCCGCTCTTCATCGAATACTTCACCTGCTTCGTGGGCGAGGATGGAAAGGTTCAATACCGTGACGACGTCTATTACAAGGACGGGAACATACGGTATTTGATGGAACATCCGGAAAGATGAAACGATTTTGGGGTTCCTGTGCATAAATCGGGGACTGCTTTTTTACCACGTCCGGCGCATCAGAAAAAATGTTATCTTTGCCGCCGATTTTTTTCTAACTAAAAAACATATTGTATGGCAACAACTGCTGACTTTAAGAACGGCCTCTGTATCGTTCACAACAACGAGCTTTGGAGCATTGTGGAATTCCTGCACGTGAAACCCGGCAAGGGCAACACTTTCGTCCGCACCAAACTGAAAAACCTCAAGACGGGCAGAGTCCAGGAGTTCCGGTTCGACGCCGGCATCAAAATCGAGCTTGCCCGCGTGGAACGCCGTCCTTACCAATTCCTGTATAAAGAAGGCGACAACACCTACATCTTCATGCACACCGAGACATACGAGCAGCTTCCCATCGAGAAAGAGCTCATCAACAACCCCGGTCTGCTCAAGGAAGGCCAGGATGTGGAAATCATGTACCACACCGACACCGACACTCCGCTCACTTGCGAGCTTCCGCCGTTCGTGGACCTCGAAGTCATCGAGTCCGATCCGGGCGTGAAGGGCGACACTGCCACCAACTCCCTCAAACGCGCCGTGGTGGAAACCGGAGCCGACGTCTATGTGCCGCTGTTCATCAACGTGGGTGAGAAAATCCGCGTCGATACCCGCACCAACAAATACTCGGAACGCGTCAAAGAATAAGCGCACCGCCGCATGATTCTTCATCAGTCGCTGAGTTTAGACGAACTGATACAACTGATTGGGCATCCCGTCACCATCAAGGGGGAAAACGCCGTGAGGGTGACGGGAATCAATGAGTTGCACTCCGTTCGGGATGGGGATTTGTCGTTCGCCGACAGCGAACGCTACTATGCCCGCGCCCTGCAGAGCGAGGCCTCCGTGCTGCTTGTCAACAACGCGGAACTCGAATGCCCAGCCGGGAAAGCCCTCCTCATCTCCGATGACCCGCTGCGCGACTATATCGCCATCGTCAATCATTTCACCCATTTCACACCACAAACCCCCGCCATCCACCCCAATGCCGTCATCGGCAAAGGCACGATTATTCAGCCGTTAGTCTTCATCGGCGAGAATGTGCGCATCGGCAAAAACTGTCTCATCCACTCCAATGTCAGCATCTATGCCAATACCGTCATCGGCGACAACGTGGTCATCCATTCCAACACCACCATCGGCGCCGACGCCTGCTACTTCCAAAAACGCCCCGACGGATGGCTGAAGTTCACCTCCTGCGGCGACACCCGCATCGGTGACAACGTGGAGATAGGATGCAACTGCTGCATCGACCGCGGCGTGTCGGGCACCACCTACATCGGCGACGGCTGCGTGTTCGACAATCTCGTGCAAGTCGGCCACGACACGCACATCGGCAAACGGGTGCTCCTCGGCTCGCAATGCGGCATCGCCGGTTGCACCTACATCGACGACGACTGCAAAATCTGGGCCAAGGCGGCCGTCAACAAAGACCTCTACATCGCCAAAGGCACCGTCCTGCTGGCCTGCTCCGCCATCGACAAGGACGTGAAGGAGGAGGGACGCACCCTCTTCGGGATGCCTGCCGGAGACGCCACCGCAAAATGGCGCGAGATGGCCATGCTCCGCAAATTGCCGGACCTCTTCCGCGAATTGGAGGAAATCAAAAAGAGACTGCCATAAGCAGGCACTCTTTCGCTATTTCACACACCCACATCCATTCTCTGCGAAATCAGTTCGCGTATTTTAACTAATATTTGTTAATAATATTTATCAGTATTTCCAAATATCTGATTATCAACGCTAAAAAAAATTTCGCAAAACCCTTGACAACAGCGTTTTTCCGTTGTATCTTTGCAGCACTAAAAATACTGTTATGAACGAATACTGCAAATATTTCAGCCCCGTGACCGACGTCACCTTCCGGAAGGTCTTCGGCGAGCACATCGACCTCGCCGCCAGCCTGCTCAACGCCTTCCTCCCAATGGAGGAGGGACGGACCATCACCGACCTGCGCTACCTTCCGCCCGAACTGATGCCCAACACTCCAACCCGCAAGGACAGCATCGTCGATCTGCACTGCACCGACTCCGCCGGCGCGACCTTCCTGGTCGAGATGCAGCTCAACTGGGAGTCCGACTTCTTCAAGCGCGTCTTCTTCAACGCCTCCAAAGCCTACGTCCGCCAGCTCAACGAAGGGGAGCGATACAAACTCCTGAAGCCCGTCTATTCCCTCAACTTCGTCACCGGAGACCTGCACAAGGGACTCAGCGAATGGTACCACCCCTACCAGTTCGTCCACATCTACCACACCGACCGCGTCTTCGACGGGCTCAAGATCGTCTTCGCCGAGATCGACAAGTACAAGAAGCTGGCCGTGAAGGGCGACTCCAAGAAGGACCTGTGGATGCGCTACTTCACGGAGATGACCGCCAAGACGAGGACACCCGCGCCGGAGCTCCTCGCCGACCCCGACATCGCCAAGGCCGTCAAACTGCTGGAGGTCATCAACTACGACGAGGCGGAGGAGTACCTCTACGACAGATACTGGGACGGCGTCAGCGTGGAGGCCACCTGGAAGGGCATCGGACGGGACGAGGGGGAGAAAATAGGCGAGGAACGGGGACTGGAGAAAGGCCTGAAGCAAGGACGCGAGGAAGGGCTGAAGCAAGGGCTGCAACAAGGACTGCAACAAGGAACACGTTTACTCGTCCGCAATATGCTCGCCGAAGGTCTCAACC
Organism: Bacteroidales bacterium; assembly: GCA_017527945.1. The sequence continues at coordinate 8,124 of JAFXPL010000181.1, forward strand.
CGACCGTTGTAGCGAAAATTGCCGGTTTAACAGAAGAGGTAGTCCGTACAATGGGAGGATAAGCCTACGGGATGCCTTCGACATCCACATTACTGACAAGTATAAACAGCTGGCGATGAGGACATCAACGTGAAGCAAGCTATTTCTTCACCGCGTAAAACATCAAACAACGCTAAAATGCCGGCGTTCCTATGAAACTTGGACTCCTTCGTACAAGTTCCCTCGGCCCAGAGAATGAGTACACCATCCCAAAGAAGAGCACATTTTCAGGATTTTTAACTTGGATTTCACTGTCACTCCGAACAAAAAAGTCCAATGAATGCCGCTTGTCAATATCGTATTTAACCCCTATAATGGTGCGCAACTGATCGATGATGTTGTCTCCAGGCTTGTAGAGCCGCCACCAGAACTCTTCCGACAGATAGAGCTTCAACGGACGATAGGGCACCGACCAGGTGACCTGCAGACGATTACGCATATACGTCTTAGGGTTGTACTTGTAGCTTCCGCGCCGCTCGTCACGGAAGGTTGATTGCACCATGGCGCGATAAGCGACCTTCCAGTCCCCGAACTTGGGGGCAACCGACACGAAGCCCTTCAATCTGTGACGACTCTCAAAATAGCGGTCTTCCCGGTCGTAATAGTTCAGGTAGTCATAGGCCACCCCTACCTTGAGGCGCTTCCTCCAAAACGTGTAGTCAGTGCCGATGCCCAACTTGGCGCGATCATACCGGGTGAAATCGTGGTCGAAACGGAGCTCACCCTCTGCAGAAACATGCCACCCGTTAAGGATTTTTAACTCACATTCCGCTCCCATAACACCGCCCATGGAGAACGTTTGGGCGTGCACCACACCGCAGATCCATACGGCTGTCACGATTAATATGATGCGGATTCCTTTCATTTCATTCGTCACATTTATTCCTACGGCTCGCTGAGACGCACTGTCCAGAGCTCACTGACGCTCCCTGCCTTCGGCCCGCTGAGTCTTACTTTCCAGGGCTCGCTGACGCTCACCCTGGGTTGACATAGGTCGGGCTTTCAGCCCTTTTTGGAAAAAGTTTGGTTAAAAATAATGGTCTTTTTTTATTTTGGTGAGTTCATTGATGGTGTTTTCAGGCTTGTCAGTGGCGTAATAGACCTTCACGTAGGCGATGTCCTTGAGATAGTCGATATGGCCGACTTCCACGCGGCGAATATCGAGGCCTGTGCGCGCTTTCAAATCCTCCAAAAGTTCGTTCTCGCGATCTGCATGCGCCAAGGCAACCTTTTCATACACAATTATTTTACTTTCCAGATGTGTCCGTCGATGGATGGATTCGAACAGCCAAACGGCCAGTACGAGTAGCAAATTGGTGACAAAAAGCTCCATATAGCTCACCGTCATGGCGAGGCCGTTGATGACGGAGATGCCGACCACCACGAACAGATAGGTCATCTCGCGAATGGGCACTGTCTCCGTTCGGTACCGTATCATGCCGAAGATAGCGAACAATCCGAGCGCAAAGCCGATCTGCACCCGCACGTTGTCCATCAGGAAAATCAGGAAAAAAATAGTGATGCTGAACAGCATGAAGGTGAAGTAGTAGTCGCGGCGCTTGCTCTTCCGGTAGTAAAGAAGACCGACGATGAGCCAGCAGACCGCCAAGTTCAAGGCGAAACGGAGCAGCAACTGCCATAAGCTCGGGCCGTCGAACCATGGGATTCCGAAAAGCCCGGAATACTCCGCACTGCCGAATTCGCTCGCAATGTCCGAATCGAACAAAATGTCATCCATTTGTATCATTTTCCAACGATTTTATAGTATAATTTTGATTTGTTAACGCATTGACATATCGAATCTTTTCCTTGAAACGGTTGTATTTCAAGTGCGTGTCGGTGAGCAGCATACCGAGACAATACTTGCTCAGTCCTTTCCGTTTCACCCGCGCCTCTCGCAACAACTCCTTGAACTTGGATGGCAACGCGCCATTCTGCTTCACCTCAATAATCACTAAATCAGAAACATCTGCATCACAGCCGCTTACATGGTTATGAAAGGTTATACCAAAATCGATGGTGACGCGTTCGGTCATGGCTTTGTTCACCAAGGTGATGCGGCGGAATGCGTTTTCGAGACGCGGCAACAGCGTCCTATCGGTCACCCACACCTTTTCGCGGATGAAATCTGCCATTTCGGGCAATCCGTACAGGTCGCCCCACGCCTCAACAGGGATAGGAATACGTTTCTTTTTGGTTCGTCCGGTGTTTTTTTTGTTCTTGATTTCACAGAAGGCTGTGTTCGAGTCCACATAAATGCGCTGACGCACCTTTTGCCGATGCAGCCGCTGGTTATGGTGCATAGTGTAGGTAAGAGCATCTGGCGTGTCGAAATAGAGGGATCTGTAGCTCGCAATACGCTGACATTCATTCTCTTGCACATAGAAACCCTCGGCCCACAGCGGTGCCATGCGCAACAGCATCCCACGATTCGTCGGAAATTTACTATCGACGCGGTTCATGAGTTTAACGTTACTCATCGCCTCCAAAGAGATGGGTTCCATTCGCTGCAACACACAATCTAACTCGTTCATCTCAAATTATTTACGAATATATTCATACTCCTTGACGGATAAAAGGTTGCCCTTGGCCGTATAGTTGAGCTGACGTTTTTTCGTGCCGTCAGCGTTGTATTCGATTTTATGGATTCTAAACGGCTTGTTGCGGTCGTCATAGACCACCTCGCGCACCACCCGGTCGTTCGCATCGTACTCGTATGTACAACGGGCGCGCAAACTCCCATTCGAAGTGTATTCGATTTCCTCCACTTTTCGTCCCTTTGCATCATATTTGGTCACCTCGTCCAAGTAACGGGTGCCCTTCACCGGTGTCTTCCACACTTTGGTCGTGGAATTCTTGCGCAACTCCTTCTTACTCTCAGACTGTCCGGAAACAACGAACAAGCACAAGCATAAACACGCAAAAAACAATACTATTCTTTTCATTTCATCAAAATTCTGATTCTTTATATTGACCTACAACGCACAGGACGTTTATTCCACGACCTTTATGGGTTGACATTGATTTTGAACGTGTCCGGGAAGGAATATATCTGGTCCATTTCCGTCACGGCGATGCTTTTAGCGACCACCGACGGGATTTCATCCACATCTTCACTGAACGTGAACACAGTATAATTGCCTGGAGAGAGTTTTTGGAAAGCGAACACACCGTCCATGCCGACACGCACGTCATCGCACGGGAAGTCCTCGCCTTGCCGCTGGATGTACATACGCTGCCCGTATGCCCACCCTTGTGAAATCACATTACCGTTCTTGTCGATGTAGTAAGCCCACACGCGACCTTTCAGGATGGAGGTGCCGTAAGCTTTTCCATCATGAATGTAAATATTTGGCACGATGGTGGTTTCGCCGCTCTTCACCTCCACGGTCTGCGACACTGCCACTCTTTCGTCGGAAGCCATCTTGGAATAGGCATAGACGGTGTAGGTGCCCGGACGGAGGTACTTGAACTGGTAAAGTCCCGTATGGTCGGTCTCTACGTCATCGCCGTAGAAATTCCGGGTGCCATAAACCAAAAACACGTCTTCCTTGGCGGCCAAGACCGTGTCGGTTTCCAAATTGTAGTTGTCGTCAGGATGCAGCACTTTGAAGACCGTCCCTTCAATAGCACCGGTACCGCCAGTGCCTTCGCCGCGATTGCAGGAGGCGACAAGCCCTAACAAAACAGATAAAACGACAATGGATAAAACTCTTATTGACTTCATACAAATCACATCATATTAAAGCGCAAAGATAATTTTTTTTCATACATGAAGGCTTCGTCTGGCAAATTTCCCCAGGGCTTACGCATCAACTTTTTTATTTTTTATTTGGGCGAGCCGGCGCGGCTTAGGGGGCAACGCTTCCAAGCGTCGCAAAAAAGCATCAATGAACCAACGTTGGGGAACGTTGGCGCCTCCCCGCGCCGTCGGGCTTTCCGTTACAATGTTTTTTTTCGGAGACATCTGCTTTCCGCAGATGCAACCTGCTTCTCGCCCTGACTGCGGGACGCTGTCACTCCCGCAAAAAAACATTTCCACTTCAATCCCTCTCGCACCCCCGACCGGAACAACACCACGTTTCGCGGCGAACAGCCCTCTTCCCTCGCCCGAACCTTTTACACGCGCCGCAAACCCGGCTACTTTGGTCACATCCAGCAGGTTTCTCCGCGCGCCCGATAACGGCACGCTTCAGCTGCCACACAGTTCGCACAACTCTTACGGGCACTCCCACCGATTCGGACGATGCCCGTCATCGATTTCATTGGCACCATCAGTCCGGAGTCCAAAAAACTGATTCCGATTTGGCTGGCCTTCACCAAACGGGCTATCTCCACATTGTCACTCAACGGTGTGCCTTGATAACCCGGACAGAACCGAAAACCCAATTCCTTGAACGGCAAAGACTTCTCGTATGCATCGGCCCTGCATTCCACGTATGCCCCAGCGGCGGCATCAAAAACCACCGCGTATGCCATATCCTCCATCTGCAACCGTTTCAGCCGACGGTCCACGGCGACACCGAGCGTACAGGCGCAAAGCAAATATCCCTCCGAGCCCGCCAAATAATCCATATAGGCGGAATGCGCCTGCATGAAGGGCTGCGGGATGTCATAGAAGACATCAACATACCGAAACTCGGCTGTTGACTCTATATCATGTAACGCCATGTCTATCAGATGATTCGTAAGTTCATCAACCATGGCATCCGACCGAAACCCCAAATATCTGAGCACAGCCTCCCGCATCAACGCAGTTCTTTTTCGATGACATGATGAATGCGTTGATAGATATCTGCAGCCACCCGCGCGTTATTCATCGTATAGATATGAATACCATCGGCATCATTCGCCAACAGTTCAATTATCTGATTGACACTAAATGCGATACCAATTTCATACATCGCTTCCTTGTCGTTTTGGAAGCGATCGAAGAGCACGCGAAGCTCAAAAGGAATGCTCGCACCGGCCATGTGCATAATTCGGTTGAACATGGTAGCGCTGGTGAGTGGCATGATGCCCGGAATAATCGGAATGGTGATGCCCATCTTTTTAGCCACACGAAGCAGCCGATAAAAGTAGTTGTTGTCGTAGAAAAGCTGGGTAATGAGAAACGAAGCCCCCATATCTTGCTTGGCTTTCATGAAATGAAGGTCATCATAGAGGCTGTCGCACTCGATGTGTCCCTCGGGATAACAGGCACCGCCCATGCAAAAAGAGTGGTTGCTTCGAAGGTAGGCCATCAGTTCAGAGGCGTGGCGGAAACACTTCAGATAGTTTTCTGGAGACTCGCCGGGCTTGTCGCCACGCAGGGCAAGGACGTTCTCCATGCCCTCCCTTTCCAGAGTTTCCGCCACGGCATCCACTTCATCACGATCAAGCGACCCGCAGGTGAGGTGCACCAGTGGCTCGGCATGGGTGTGTCGCTGAATATAGCGTGCCAATTCCAACGTGTTGCGGCTGTTGTCACCCGATGCCTTAAAAGTCACACTGATGAAATCGGGGCGATACTGCTGCAGTGCGTCAATCGTGCCGTAAATATCTTGCAGGTTGCTGATCTCTGGCTTCGGCGGAAAAACTTCGAAAGAGAAAGTCTTTTTAATGCGGAGTATATCACTAATGCGCATAATCACAGGCGTTTACAAAAATAGGTCGCAAAGATACGATTTTTTCGCCAAATCTCACAAACAAGAAAAGGCGGCATCCCTTTCGGACACCGCCTCGTTTCAATTCAAAATTCAAAATTCTACTCGGCAGCGGGAGCTTCCACTTCTGCAGCCGGCGTTTCGGCAGCCACGTTCTCAGCGGGAGCGGCAGTTTTCTTGCTGCTACGGCGCGTACGGGTGGCTTTCTTCTTAGTCTTTTCTACGGTGTAGGTCTCGTTGAAATCTACAAACTCGATGATGCACATCTCGGCATTGTCACCCTTGCGGAAACCGGTCTTCAGGATGCGGGTATAACCACCCGGACGATCCATGATTCTCGGGGAAATCTCGCGGAACAGCTCAGTGACAGCATACTTGTTCTGAAGCTCGGAGAAGACCATACGACGAGAGTGGGTCGTGTCGTCCTTGGAACGGGTCACGATGGGTTCAACGTATGTTCTCAACGCTTTTGCCTTAGCCAAAGTAGTGCTGATTCTCTTATGCATAATCAGGGAGGTGGCCATATTGGACAGCATAGCCTTCCTGTGCGCATCTTTTCTACCTAAATGGTTAATTTTCTTCGCGTGTCTCATTATTTTATTCGTTATCTATATTATACTTTTCTACATTCATGCCAAACTCCAGACCCTTGTTATGAACCAATTCCTCCAGTTCTGCGAGCGACTTCTTACCGAAGTTGCGGAACTTCAGCAGGTCAGCCTTGTGGAAGGCAACCAAGTCACCCAAGGTCTCCAATTCAGCGGACTTCAGGCAGTTCAGCGCTCTCACGGAGAGGTCCATGTCGATCAGCTTTGCTTGAAGAATCTGTTTGATATTCTTCTCATTATCCTCGATTACCTCTTGCTGGTCAACTTGATCGGGTGCATCAAGGGAAATATTCTCATCGGAAAGAAGCGCAAAATGCTGGATCAGGATTTTGGCGGCCTCCTGGATGGCGTCTTTCGGATGCACAGAGCCGTCGGTTTCCACTTCGATGATGAGCTTCTCAAAGTCGGTCTTCTGTTCCACACGATAGGGTTCGATCGTATATTTCACGTTCTTGATGGGCGTATGGGTGGAATCCACGGCAATCACATCTATGCCGTCGTGAAGCTGACGGTTGTCTTCCACGGGAACATAACCACGACCCTTGTCAATGGTGATTTCCATGTTCAGGCGCACGGTGGGTTCCATGCGGCAGATCAGAAGATCGGGGTTGAGCACCTGGAAATAGTTGAGGAAGCGGTTCATGTCGCCGGCCTTGAACGTATCCTGGCCGTTGATCACGATGGACACCTTCTCAGAGGTATAACCTTCCACCTTGTTTTTGAGGCGCACCTGCTTCAGGTTGAGCACAATGTCAAGCACGTCTTCCATCACACCGGGGATGGAAGAGAACTCCTGTGCGACGCCCTCAATCTTCACGGAGGTAATGGCATAGCCTTCCAAAGACGAGAGCAGAACACGGCGCAAGGCATTGCCTATGGTAACGCCGAAGCCTTGCTGCAGCGGACGAAATTCAAATACACCATGAAAATCGTCGGCCTCGTTCATGATGACCTTATCGGGTTTCTGAAATGTTAATATTGCCATTTTCGTTCGTTTTTTTGTTTAGAAGTTTATTGGTTTAGGAGTTTACGAGGTCAAACCACTAAACTCCTAAACACCTAAACCATTATTACTTGGAGTACAACTCGACGATTGCCTGCTCGTTGATGGTCTCCGGAATTTCCTCGCGCTGAGGATATTGCATGAATTTGCCAACCTTAAGATTGCCGTCCCATTCCAGCCATGCGTAGTTCATCGCTTTGCCGCTGAGAGAGTTCTCGATAACCTCAAGGGATTTGGAACGCTCGCGGACTTCCACCACGTCACCGGGCTTAAGCAGCATGGACGGGATGTTGGAGATGACACCATTGACCGTAATGTGGCGATGCGTGACGAGCTGACGGGCTGCGTTGCGGGTGGGCGCGATGCCCAGACGGAACACCACATTGTCGAGGCGGGACTCGATGAGTTGCATCAGGTTCTGGCCGGTGATACCCTTCATGCGGGAAGCCTGGTGGAACAGTTTACGGAACTGACGTTCCAGGATACCGTAGGTGTATTTGGCTTTCTGTTTCTCCTGCAGCTGCATGCCGTACTCAGAGAGTTTCGTGCGTCTGCGAGACTGACCATGCTGACCCGGGGCATAGTTCTTTCTCTCGAAATATTTGTCGGGACCGTAGATGGGTTCCTTGAACTTTCTTGCGATTTTCGTTTTGGGTCCAGTATATCTTGCCATATTCTATATTTTTTCGATGGTGAATGATAATTATACTCTTCTGTGTTTGGGAGGACGGCAACCATTGTGCGGCAGCGGGGTGACATCCGTGATCTCCTCCACGATGATACCCGTGGTGTTGATGGAACGGATGGCCGACTCACGGCCTTGTCCGGGACCTTTGACGTAAACCTTCACTCTGCGCAGTCCGAGGTCGTATGCCACCTTTGCGCAGTCCTGAGCCACCATCTGGGCGGCGTAGGGAGTGTTCTTCTTGGAGCCTCTATATCCCATCTTACCAGCGGAGGACCAGGAAATCACCTGACCGTCGTTGTTGGTGAGGGAGACGATAACGTTGTTGAAGGAGGCATAGATGAACGCCTTACCGGAAGCCTCGATTCGAACAACTCTCTTCTTCGTTGTTTTTGTATTTTTTGCCATACTGATATTATTCTACGGTTTAATTACTACTTGGTCGCTTTCTTCTTGTTTGCGACAGTTTTCTTGCGGCCCTTACGCGTACGGGCGTTGTTCTTGGTGCTTTGACCACGCACCGGTAAACCCAAACGGTGACGAATGCCTCTGTAGCAACCGATATCCATCAGACGCTTGATGTTCATCTGCTCCTCAGATCTGAGCGGTCCTTCCACCTTAATCTCGTTCACCAATCCACGAATCAATGCCAACTCATCGTCGTTCCATTCATTTACCTTCTTGTCCCAGCTGATACCGGCTTTCGTCAGAATCTTTTGGGCCGTGCTTCTGCCGATCCCGTAGATGTAGGTCAAGCCGATTTCGCCGTGTTTGTTTTTCGGTAAATCAATACCTGCAATTCTTGCCATATTATTCTATTGTTTTTTATGATGATTAATTATTTAATTCCTGTGATTAACCCTGACGCTGTTTGAATTTCGGGTTCTTCTTGTTTATCACATAAACCACACCATGGCGTCTCACCACAATGCAATCCTCTGATCTTTTCTTGACAGATGCTCTAACTTTCATTTCTTTATCGTTTTTATTATTAAATTTCTTTTTGTTTTTACCGAGCCCTTGCGGGCTGCTCTTTGAAATCCGTAGGTCCTACACTTTGTGCCGATAGGTGATTCGTCCTTTGGTAAGATCATACGGGGACATGGCCACTTGAACGCGGTCGCCGGGAATGATTTTGATGTAATGCATCCGCATCTTTCCCGACAGGTGGGCCATAATCACGTGCCCGCTTTCCAAGCGCACACGATATTGGCCGTTACCCAAGGCCTCGATGACTTCACCGTCAACGTCAACTGCTGATTGTTTTGCCATACTTTTATCTTATTTTAATACAATTCTTCTGTTCCAATGACTTCACCCAACAGTTTGTAGGAGGATATGACCTCGGTCCCCTTGTCCGTGACGATGAGCTGGTGCTCGAAGTGGGCGGCCGGCTTCCGGTCCGGTGTATGGGACGTCCAACCGTCGCGGTCGATCTTGCTGATGAACACGTTCCGGTCCCTGGCGTTGCCGAGGCCGATTTTCACCATCGGCTCCACACAGAAGGACATGCCTTTCTCGATTTTCGTCCGGTTAAGGCTGTCGAACCGCCGCACCGCGTAGTTCGGGATGCTCGGCTCCTCGTGCATCTCGCGCCCGATGCCGTGACCGGTAAACTCCGCCGGCACGGAATAGTTGAACTGGGCGATGTACTGTTCGATGGAACTGGCCACTTGGGCGAAAGTGTTGCCCGCCTTGGCCACCTCGATGGCCTTGTAGAGCGACTCCTTCGTGCGCTTGAGCAAGAGTTTGGTCTCCTCATCGACTTCGCCCACCCCGAAGGTGTAGCAAAAGTCGCCATGGTAGCCGTTGAGCAGTGCCACGCAATCCACGGAGACAATGTCGCCGTCGCGAAGATACTGGTTCGGGGTCGGTATCCCGTGCACAACCACGTCGTTGACGGAGAGGCACAAAGTGGCGGGGTAGCCCATATAGCCCTTGCAAGCCGGAATGGCATGGTGGTCGCGGATGCACTGTTCCGCGACATTGTCAAGATAGGAGAGCGGCACGCCGGGGGTGATTTCCTTGGCGACTTCGGCCAAGGTGACCGCCACGACGTGTGCGCTTTCACGCAATTTCGCGAACTCCTCCTCCGTATATCTGGCTATTCTGGACATCTCTTTCCCGTCGGTTAGATTTGGTTACCATAGACACCGCCGCCCGTACGGCCCTTAATGCGGCCCGATTTGGTGAGGCCGTCATAGTGGCGCATAAGCAGGTGGCTTTCAATTTGTTGCAGCGTATCCAACACCACACCTACCATAATCAGCAGGGAGGTGCCGCCGAAGAACTGGGCAAACTGCTGGTTCACACCGAAGTGGCGCACGATAGCGGGCAGGATAGCCACGATACCGAGGAAGATAGAGCCGGGCAGCGTGATGCGGGACATGATTTTGTCGATGTATTCCGCAGTCTGCTTGCCGGGTTTCACGCCGGGAATGAAGCCGTTGTTCTTCTTCAGGTCCTCCGCAATCTGCTGCGGATTGATGGTGATGGCCGTATAGAAATAGGTGAAGGCAATAATCATCAGGAAGAAGATGATGTTGTAACCCAGACGGTTGTAGTCGATAAAGCTGCTCCAGAAGCCCGTGGTGGTCTGTTGGGAGATGTTGACGAAGGTCAACGGGATGAACATCAGGGCCTGAGCGAAGATGATAGGCATCACGCCTGCAGCGTTCACCTTGAGGGGCAGATAGTTGCGGACACCGCCGTATTGTTTGTTGCCGATGACGCGCTTGGCGTATTGGACGGGGATACGACGGGTACCTTGCACGAGCAGGATACAGAGGCCGATGATGAGCATCATGAGAACGAGCTCAATGATGAAAATGATCGGACCGCCGTTCATCTCGGTGATACGTGCGGTGAACTCAGCCTGAAGTGCGAAAGGCAGGCGGGCGATAATACCGATCATGATGATCATGGAGATACCGTTGCCGATGCCGTTGTCGGTAATGCGCTCACCGAGCCACATGATGAACAGGGTAGCGGAGATGAGCAGGATGAAAGCGCAGATCGCGAAAGCGGAGAATCCGAGGATGCGGGTTTCCAACATGGAGGGGGCGATGGCGCCGGGGTACTGGCCAGTGAGCTGGGCGATGTAGGCGGGAGCCTGCACAGCAAGGACAGCCACGGTCAGATAGCGGGTAATCTGGTTAATCTTGGTGCGACCGCTCTCACCCTCTTTGGCGAGGCGCTGGAAATAGGGAACCGCGAGGGTAAACAGCTGCACCACGATGGAGGCCGTGATGTAGGGCATGATACCCAGCGCGAAGATGGAGGCGTTGGAGAAAGCGCCGCCGGAGAAGAGGTCGAGCATACCGAGCAGACCCTCGCTGGCCGCCTTGCTGAACGCCGTGAGGGCTCCGGGGTTGATGCCCGGGAGCACCACATGGGCACCGAAGCGATATATCAGGATGATGAAGAGGGTATAGAGGATGCGCTTCCTCAGGTCCTCAATCCTGAATATGTTCTTAATGGTTTCGATGAACTTTTTCATTGTAAAGATTTTTTAGTGATGTTACTCGGCTGCGGGTGCGTTGACGAGTTCAGCGGTGCCGCCGCACTGTTCAATCATGGCTTTCGCCTTGGCAGAATACTTGTCAGCCACGACGTGCACCTTGGCGGTGAGCTCGCCTTTCGCCAGGATGGCGATGAGGTCGTTCTTCTTGGCCAAGCCGTTGTTCACAAGCACCTCACGGTCGATTTTCTCCACATTGAGCTTCTCGGAGAGCTTCTGCAGGGTGCTGACATTGATGGCGTTGTACTCCACACGGTTGATATTCTTGAAACCTCTCTTGGGCAATATTCTGTAGATAGGCATCTGGCCGCCTTCGAAACCGATTTTACGGCTGTAACCGGAGCGGGATTGTGCGCCCTTGTGGCCGCGCGTGGAAGTGCCGCCTTTTCCGGAACCCTGTCCTCTGCCAATTCTGCGTTCTCTGTGTGTTGATCCTTTTGCCGGTTTTAAATTGTGTAAATCCATCTCTTTGATATTCAATTGGTTATTAAAATTATAATTCTTCAACGCTTACTAAGTGCTTCACTGCGTCCACGATGCCCAAAATTTGGGGAGTGGCCTCGTGTTCAACAGTTTGGTGCATCTTGCGAAGGCCCAGAGCCTCTAAAGACTTCTTCTGACGTGCGGGTCTGTCAACCGCGCTTCTTACTTGTGTGATTTTGATCTTTTTCATCCCTTCAAAATTTATTTTTATTACTAATATTCAAAAAAAAATAGTCCACTTTCGGAGTGAAAATGCAACTATTTATGACAAAACGCAACCATAAAAACCTTGACACCTCTACTCTCCCCTATGTTCATACAGTCCGTGAAATCAATGAGTTACGCGATTCGAAGTCCTTCTTTCCACTCGCCTTTGCATTCCACTTCAAAAAGTTTGCAAAAATACACTTTTTTCTTTTATTCACATCACATTGGGGATATTTTTTTTAACACAATCCACTTTTACAATATAACACATTATCATTTAGTGAGTTAAGAAAATATTTTCTCCTCTATAGTCCGCCAATGAAAAAGGGACGCCTGCTCGGACGTCCCTCTCATGTTACAATATATAGTATTGTATATTCTTACTTGACCGAAATTCGGTCGATGACGATCTTTCTGTCCTTGGCGGCCTGGAGACCATAGACGGTTTCGCGGACGGCTGTGGTGGAGAAGCTGTGATTGACCTGTCCTTCCGGAACCTTATGAATGGTGAGGCCGGATCTCGAACCGTTGATATAGGGTGCGAGGTAGCCGCCATGCGACATCTTCATGTAGTTGAGGACGCTTTCGATACGACGGGCGGAGAGGTGCTTGTTGTAGTCGCTGTTGCTGAGCGGGCTGGCGAAGCCGCTGATGGTGAACTCCACAGTCTGGCCGTCTTTCAGGGCCTCCACGATGAAGTCAGTCATTTTCACCAAGCGGTTGTAGCCGGTCTGGATGGAGTCGTTGAAGAAGGACTCGACGGCGTTCTGGGCGTTTGTTCTCTGCGCGCCGGCCAGGCCCTTGCCTGCGCTGGTCACGTAGTTGCTCTTGGCGGCCATGTAGTTGTTGTACAGACCGACATATTCCGTACTGGTGAAATCCTGCTTGGTGCGAGGATCCGGACGGTCGTTCTCGAAGTAGAGCGTGATGGGCTTCATGAGGTCTTTCTTGGCCGCTTCCATCTCAGCTTTCTTCTTGTCGGCAGCCACTTCTTCTTCATAGATGAAGGTCACGGGGATTTGGACGATCATGTCCTGGGCCTCGCAGCTCTGGGTGGAGGGAATCATCTTAGGGAAGGACTTCACCACGCGAAGAGCCTCGTCATCGAACTCCTGATAGCCGGAGCTGCTGACCACTTCAATATCCGTCAGTGTACTGTCTTTCAACACCTTGGCTTGGACAGTCGTGGTGCCGGAGATTTTCTGGTTCTTCAGATTGACAGGATACTTTTTCGTTTTGTTGATGTAGCGGCACATGGCCTTGTTGCCCCCCTTGAAAGTGGGGAGCGTCATGGCTGCCGTTGGAGCGACATGCTGTCCGTTTGAGTCTGCGAAGACGATAGCGAAACCGGACTTCTGGCCGCGCTGGCCATAGATATTGCCCTGATCGCATTGCGCGTAACTCATTGTGAAACAGGCCATCAAAACAGAAACAGCCACGAATTTCAGAGAGGAAAAGTTACTTTTCATATCTATACTATTTTACATTATATTCCAAGTCGCAAAAATACATTTTTTATTGAAACACGCAAAAATATTTTCGATATTTTTTACGGAAAATCGCTGCTTTGGTTACACCCCCTTCATTGATTTGCACATTATATTCCATATACATTGTACATTATGCATTGTACATTGATTTGCCCAGGGCTCGCTGCGAACGTTCTGCTACGAACCATGGGCTCTCTATCATGAAACCTGGGTTGACATAGGTCGGGCTTTCAGCCCTTATTGGAATAATACTATAATATTATACTGTTAATCGTTCTTCACGCAGCGGACGCTGAGGGTGTTGGTGGGGAGGTGCTGCCGGTCGATGAGATGGTCGCAGTAGTAGGCGCTGCAGCAGGTGTGCGCAGTGGTGATGTCGGTGCCGGAGCCGCCGGTGTTCGTGACACTCCACCAGTCGGTCTGGGTACCGAGGCCTTCGAAACGGTCAAGGAAGGCGTTGTAGAGGCCGGCGGGCAGGGCCGTGAAGCCCGTGCTGTTGGTGTAGGAGGAAGCTGCAGCCCCTTGCCAAAGTGTGGTGGCGTTCAAGTCGTGGGAGCTGATCCCTTTCAGGGCCGCCATTTCCGTTTCCGTGGGAATATGCCAGCCGTCGGGGCAGATGCCCTGCACGTAGCCGTCTGCATCAGAGACCGGGGCCTCGGTGCTGCCTTCCAGCACGTTCACCGCCGAAAACCAGCTGTAGAGGCGGCCGTAGGTCTCCTCGTTGGCCGTGGCATCGGAGTGCGCTGCAGACGCATATACCATCGCCGTCGCGATTGGCGTGATACCATCGGCGTAATGCTTCGCACGGAGGTTTTTCTGCGTCCAGCAGTAGCCAGCCACCTCCACCGTAGGATAGGGGTTGTGGTCGCCGTCATACACGATTCCACCACAAGTCACCGCTTTCACCACATTTCCGATTTAGCTGCGGCAAACATACACAAAAAATACACAAAGTTAAGAAAGAAAGTAAAAGACTTTATGGACTATAACTAGTGACTATAACAATAACTATAACTATAACTATGACTATGACTATAACTATGACTATAACTATGAACCTTGAAGCCATAATCCGTTACCTTGTCGATACCTGCGATACGGTTTTGCAACACGCTGCCATCGGCATTTGGATGAAACGCTATTTCAGGCCGCGAATGTCCTTGACGGAGACAAGCCCCGTGGCAAAGGCGAGTGCCAAAGCGAAAAGCGCCAAAGCAACCAACTGCCACAGCACGTGCACATGCAGGACGTTCGGAGAGAGCCACGCCGCCGGAACCAACACGGCTACGAAAAGCACGCACCGCAGCCACGGCAGCGACCTCGGCGGGATGCCGACGATGCGCAGCGCGAAGAAAAACTGCAAGACCGACACGACGAACTGCGTGCAGAAACTCGCCACCGCCGAACCGCACGCCTGCATACGCGGAATCAGCAACAGGTTGACGGTCACGTTGATGACAATGCCGATGGCGGCAATAATGTTCAGCTGCTTCATGCTGCCATTGGCTGTCAGCAAGGTGCCGAAGAGATAGTTCATGGAGATTGGAATCAAGCCGAAAATGATAAGCCGGAACACGGCGGTGCTCTCCGCAACATGCGCCGTATAAAGCATTTGCATCACCGGTTGGGCATAGACAAACAGGATGGTGACCGCTGAGACCGAGAACAGGAAAAGAAGGGAGAAACTGGTGCGCACGATGGGCACAACATCATCTTTCTGTTTCAGCATTTTGGCGAACAGCGGCAGCAAAATGACCGAAAAGAGGTAGGAAATCATCGTCAAGACATCCAAAAGACGAAATGCGGAGGCATAGATGCCAGACTGCGCCGCCCCGACTCCCGCCGGGAGCATCCGCTCCAGCATCACCGAATCCATGCGGTAGTAGCACGCCATCAGCAAGGTGATGAGCGCATAAGGGAAACTCCGCTTCAAGATGGCGATGAAAAAAGTCCGGTTCCAGCTCAGCCGCTTCAGTTTCGCCTTACGGAGCACAATGCCCAGCGCAATAGCGATGGTGATGACATACGCGACCGTCTGGCTCCAAACGAACCATTCCACCCGGAAAGGCTGGTCGATCACGCGCCCCCAAAGGAGAAGGCCGCAGAAAAGAATCATCAACAATTTGTCCGTCACGGAGATGACACTGTCGGTCTTGAACATCTGGAGGGCCGAAATGTTCGAGCGCACATAAAGCAGAAAGACACTCAGGAACTGATTCAGACCTATCCAGAAGAGCAACCTCAACGAATAGTCACGATACCCGATAATCAACGCAACCGCGTAAATCACAACGAAATAGGTCAATCCAAGCAGTAACCTCAGCGTGATGTAATGCGACAGATGCTTGTCCAAAAGCTGGCTGTTCTGCGCGATGTTGCGGTTGTTGTAGTTCGCCGTCCCCATGTCCAAGACCATGTAGAACAGCAGCGTGAAATTGTACAAGGAGAAATAGAGCCCGTACCCCTCCGCGCCAACGGCATTCTGCACCCCGACCTCTACCCCGAGCGTCCAGAACGGCTTCACGAGAAGGTTGAGGAAGACGAGCAGACAGAGGTTGAAAACGAAATCCTTCTGTTTCACTTTGGCTGTTGGCTATTGGCTGTTGGCTATTGGCTGTTGGCTGTTGGCTATTGGCTGTTGGCTATTGGCTATTGGCCTGTTGGCTATTGGCTAAAAGCTAAAAGCCAACAGCTAACAGCTAAAACACGATATTCACAATCTTCTTCGGGACGATGATCACCTTTTTCGGGGTTTTGCCGTCGAGCCACTTCTGCACATCGGGATTCCCGAGGACTTTCGGTTCAATGTCTTTCGGGCCGAAGTCGGCGGGGAATGACATCTTCAGGCGCATCTTGCCGTTGAAGGAGACCGGGTAGAGGTACTCATCCTCCACCATATAGTGCTCGTCATAGACGGGATAGGCGGCCTTCAGCACAGACTCTTCGTGGCCGAGCAGCGACCAGAGTTCCTCGGTGATGTGCGGCGCGTAGGCCGACATCAGGATACAAAGCGGCTCCAAGACGGCACGCTTGCGGCACTTGGCATCCGTGAGTTCGTTGGTGCAAATCATGAACGCGCTGATCGCCGTGTTGAAGGAGAAGCGTTCGTTGTCCTCCTCAATCTTCTTGATAGTCTTATGCAGCGATTTCCACTCGCCCTTGGTCGGCTCGTCGTCGGTGACGGCAAAGTTACCTTCCGCGTCGAAGTAGAGCTTCCAGAACTTGCGGATGAAGCGGGAGACACCCTCAATGCCGTTAGTGTCCCACGGCTTGGCCATCTCCACCGGTCCGAGGAACATCTCGTACATGCGCAACGTGTCCGCGCCGTACTTCTCCACCAGGTCATCGGGATTCTGCACGTTGTATTTCGACTTCGACATCTTCTCGATTTCCCAGCCGCAAATGTACTGGCCGTCTTCGAGAATGAACTCCGCGTCCTTGAAGTCGGGCATCCAGTTGCGGAACGCCTCCAAATCGAGGACATCGTTACGGACAATGTTGACATCCACGTGGATAGGCGTGGTCTCGTATTCCTTGCGCAGGTTGAGCGACACGAACTTGTTGGTGCCGACGATGCGATAGACGAAATTGGAACGACCCTGGATCATGCCCTGGTTGATGAGTTTCTGGAAGGGTTCGTCCTTGCAGCTGATGCCGAGGTCGAAGAGGAACTTGTTCCAGAAGCGGGCGTAGATCAGGTGGCCGGTGCCGTGTTCCGCACCGCCGACATAGAGATCGACATTCTGCCAATACTCGTCAGCCTCCTTGGAAACCAGCGCGGTATCGTTCTTCGGATCCATATAGCGAAGGTAGTAGGCACTGGAGCCGGCAAAACCGGGCATGGTGCTGTACTCGCGCGGATAGCCGTTCCACGTCCAATCTTTGGCACGGGCCAACGGCGGCTCGCCGGTCTCGGTGGGCAGGAACTGATCGACCTCAGGCAGCAACACGGGCAGCTCGGACTCGGGAACGGGATAGGGCATCCCGTCCTTGTAGTAAATCGGAAACGGTTCGCCCCAGTAGCGCTGACGGCTGAAGATGGCGTCGCGCAGGCGGTAGTTGACCGTGCCGTAGCCGATACCCATGGCCTTCACCTTCTCAATCACCGCCTTGCCGGCCTCCTTGACCGCCATGCCGGTGATGAAACCGGAGTTGACGCACACGCCGGTCTTGCTGTCGAGGCTCTCCGCCCAAGTGTCAGGGTCGCTGACTTCATCGACGGCCGGTGCCACCACCTGGCGAATGGGCAGGTTGAAGTGGCGGGCGAAGGCGAAGTCGCGGCTGTCGTGAGCAGGCACGGCCATGATGGCGCCGGTGCCGTAGTCGCTCAGCACATAGTCGCTGACCCAAATCGGGATGCGCTCCTCGGTGATGGGGTTGATGGCGAACGCGCCGGTGAAGACGCCGCTCACCTTCTTGACCTCAGCCTGCCGCTCGCGCTCGGAGCGGTTCTTGGCCCAAGTCACGTAAGCCTCCACCTCAGCCTTCTGCTCCGGCGTGGTGATATACTCAATCATCTCGTGCTCAGGGCACAAGACCATGAACGTCACGCCGAAGATGGTGTCAGGACGGGTGGTGAAAATCTCGAAGGCAGTCTCGCTTTCGATCCCATCCACATTGCCGCCCATGTAGATTTTCTTCCAGTCTAACTGGCCTTCCTTGGCCAACGGGAACCAGACGGCCGCGCCCTCGCTCCGACCGATCCAGTTGCGCTGGATCTCTTTCAGCGAGTCGGTCCAATCGACGGTGTCAAGGCCGTTGAGCAGGCGTTCCGCATACGCGGAGACACGCAATATCCACTGTTTCATCTGCTTGCGCTCAACGGGGAAGCCACCGCGCACGGAGAGTCCGTTCACGACCTCATCGTTGGCGAGCACCGTGCCGAGCTTCGGGCACCAGTTCACCCACGTGTCGGCGAGGTAGGCCAATCGATAGTTCATGAGAATCTCCTGGCGTTCCTTCTCGGAGGCTCTCCCCCACTCTTCCGCCGTGAAGTCCATCGGCTTGGTCTGCGCCACGTCCAACCCTTCGGTGCCGTTGGCGGCGAAAGCCTCCTCCAACTCGGAAATCGGACGGGCTTGGTTGGCCTGGTTGCAGTAATAGCTGTTGAAGAGCTGGATGAACGTCCACTGCGTCCACTTGTAGTAGTCGGGGTCGCAGGTCTTGAACGAACGGTCCCAGTCGAACGAGAAACCGATCTTGTCGAGCTGCTCGCGATAGCGATTGACGTTCTGCTCGGTAGTGATGGCCGGATGCTGACCGGTCTGGATGGCATACTGCTCCGCCGGCAGCCCGAAGGCATCGTAGCCCATCGGGTGCAGCACGTTGAAGCCCTTCTGCCGTTTGTAGCGGGCGTAAATGTCAGAGGCGATGTAGCCTAACGGATGGCCCACATGCAGTCCCGCACCCGACGGGTACGGGAACATGTCCAACACGTAGAACTTCGGTCTGGCGTTGTCTATATCAGTTTTATACAGGCCTGTCTCTTTCCATTTCGCCTGCCATTTTTTCTCGATTTCCCTGAAGTTGTATTCCATTGTTATGGGGTATTCGGTTATTGGGTTAGTCGGTTATTGGGTTAGTCGGTTATTGGGTTAGTCGGTTATTGAGTTAATGGGTTATTGGGGGTGTCGGTTAACCCATTAAACTACTAAACTATTAAACTACTAAACTATTAAACTACTAAACTATTAAACTACTAAACTACTAAACTATTAAACTACTAAACTATTAAACTACTAACCCATTAACCCATTAAACTACTAAACTACTAAACTACTAAACTACTAAACTATTTGTTATTGACCACAATCTTACGCGCTTCCACTCTCTTGCCCTTCTCGTCAAGGAACTGCACAGTGTAGTGACCGTTGGCGAAGCGGGTGCAGTCGATTTCGAGACGGGTGTCGTCGCAGTCAGCCTGATAGACCAGACGGCCAGCCTCGTTGTAGAGGCGCACCTTGCTCACCTCGGGCGCGTTCTCCAAGTTGATGAACAGCGACTGGTGGACAGGGTTCGGATAGAGGGTCACTTGCGCCTGGGACGCATAGTCCTCGATGCCGACGTTGCAGTACAGGCTGAGAGAGGTCTCCGTGTAACCGCAATTGTTGACCCCTCTTGCAGTAAGGATGCCCGATCCGTTGGTTGTCACATTCAGTGTCACATTGCTGAAGCTGGTATTGGACAGCGTCCAGTGCGTGTTGGAGACACGCCATTCATAATTGCTCACATACAACGGGTTGTTGATGGAGAAATAGACGTTGCCATGCTGCGTGATGTTGGGATTGCCGTTGATGGTGTCCAAACGCGGCAGCGGGCTGACAGTCAGCAACAGGTTGACCGTGCTGTCGCAGCCATGCACCGTTTGGAGCTGGCGGGTATAGGTGAATGTGCCAAACGTGTCCAAAGCGGCAATTTCGAAGCCATAATCCGAGAAAGGCTGTCCCTCGCAGACCGTGCCCGTCACCGTGAGATTATAGGTCGGGAGCGTCGTAATCTGGTGCTGCCCCACAGTGGAACAACCGTTGGCGCCCGTCACCGTAACCGTGTAGAGGGTGTTGTCAGGAACCACCGTGACCGACTGCGTGGAGTCGCCAGTATTCCAGACGAACTGTTCCGCATCGGAAGAAGCCACAAGGTCGGTGGTGTCGCCCTGGCAGAGCTCATTCACGCCGATAATGTCCAACGCGGGAGCAGACAGCTGGGCCACATACGCATTGGCGGTTTGGCTGCATCCGTAGTTGTTGGTCGCCGTCACGGTGTAAAGACCGCCTTCGGTAATCGAAATCTGCGAACCCGTCTCACCGTTGCTCCAAGCGTAGCTGTTGTTGCCCGTCACTGAAAGCACTTCCGTAGTGTTCTCGCAGATGCTGCCGACGGCGTTCAGCGTGAAGACCGGGACAGGGTTGTCCAACACCGTCACAGAGGCCACCGACTGGCAGCCGTTCGCGGAGCTTGTCGTCACTGTGTAGGCACCCTGCACGGACACTGTGATGCTGTTCGTGGTAGCACCGGTGCTCCAAAGGTATTCGGTAGCATCGGAAGCGGTGAGTGTCGTTGACTCGCCGTGACAGATGGCCAGGTCGCCGGAAATGTACACCGTCGGAGCCGTCTCCACGTTCACCACTTTGCTGACTGTTGAGCTACAGCCGTTCTCATCGTACCCGACAACGCTGTAGGTGGTCGTCTCCAGCGGCATGACCGTGATGGCCGCGCCGCCCTCGCCAGTGCTCCACACATAGGTGTTCGCACCGGAGGCCGTCAATGCGTTCGTCGCGCCCTGGCAGATCAGGCTGGAACCGGAGACGCTGACCTCCGGATTGTCCCAAACCACGACGGTCACCGAGTCGGTGCGCACGCAGTTCAGGGAGTTGATGGCGTTCACCTTATAGACACCCGGCGTGCTGACCGTGATGGAGTTGCCCGTGGTGCCCGTGCTCCACGAATAGGAATTACCGCCCACCACGCTAATGGTGGTGCTTTGTCCTTGACAGATGCTGGTGTTGCCACTGAAGATGATGGAAGGAAGCACATTGACCGTCACCACCGCCGTGGCTGTGGCCGAGCAGCCAAAAGCATTGTAGGCAGTCACCGTGTAAGAGGTGCTAAGGTTCGGGAAAACGGCGATGTCTTGCGTGGTGGCACCGTTGCTCCACAGGTAAGAAGTGCCGCCCGTAGCTGTCAGGACAGTGGACTGTCCCTGGCATATCGTTCTCTCCCCAAGTATCTGAACCACAGGAACGTCTTCCACATTCACCACTTTCTGCACCGTGGTAAAGCAGCCGTTCGTGTCATAACCCGTGACGCTGTAGGTAGTGTTGGCAGTCGGGGCGATGGAAATCTCCGCGCCCGTCTCACCCGTGTTCCACTGGTAACTGTTGGCGCCTGAGGCGGTCAACGACACGGCACTGCCAGCACACACATGGTTGCTTCCGGCGATTTGCACCACCGGTTTCGGATTGACCTTCACATAGACAGAGTCAACCTTCGAGCAGTTCTGGGCATTCGTGGAGGTCACGTAATACGTACCCGTGGTAGCGATGTTCACGTTGCCGGTCTGCGAACCCGTGCTCCAGCTGTAGGAGCTGGCACCCACGGCCGTGATGGTGGTGGTGTTGCCGGCGCATATCGTGGTGTTGCCGTTGAAAGTGACCTGTGGCAACGCGTTCACTGTCACCGTGACGGCGGAGCTGGCCATACAACCGTAGGCGTTCGTCACCGTCACCACATAGGACTGGCTGCTCATAGGCGCCACCACCACACTGTTGATGGTGTCACCCGTGCTCCAGCTGTATGCCGCACCGCCCGTTGCCGTCAACGTGGTGGATTGTCCGGCACAGATGGTTCGCGTTCCAAGGACTTGTATCACCGGCAGTGCCTCCACGTTCATCACACGGCTCACCGTGGTACTACAACCGTTGGCGTCATAACCCGTCACCGTGTACGTGGTGGCCGTGGAAGGCGTAACCGAAATGGAGGGCGTTACCTCCTCTGTGTTCCAAAGATAGGTGTTTGCACCCGAAGCGGTCAGCGTGGCGATGCTTCCGGCACACACATAGTTGTTGCTGGAAATTTGCACCACCGGATTCGCGTTCACCGTCACATAGACGGAATCCGTCGCTCTGCAATTCTGGGCGTTGGTGGCCGTGACGCGATAATAGCCCTCAGCCGTCACACCAATGGAGGCGGTCTGTCCGCCGTTGGACCAAGTGTAGGTACTGGCACCCGCAGCGGTCACCGTGGCCGTCGAACCGGCGCAAATGGTCGTGTTGCCGCTGAAAGTGATGGTCGGCAGCGCATTCACCGTCACCGAAGTGGAGAGGCTGGACGAGCATCCGAGCGCGTTGGTCACCGTCACCACGTAGGATTGCGTGGCGGCAGGCGCCACCGTAATGCTGTTGGTCGTCTCGCCATTATCCCAAACAAATGTGTTGCCGCCCGTGGCGGTCAGCGTGGTCGATTGTCCGACACAGATGGTCTTCGTGCCTGTCACCGCGACAACCGGAAGTGCCTCCACGTTCAGCACCTTAGTGGCGACCGTCTGGCAGCCCTTCGAATCGTAGCCCGTCACCGTATAAGTAGTGGTGGATGACGGTGAGACGGAGATGGATTCCCCGTTCTCCGTCGTGCTCCACACGTAGGTGTTCGCGCCGGTAGCCGTCAGCGTGGTGACAGCTCCTGTACATATATAGTCGGCACCGGAAATCTGCACATCCGGATTCGGGTTCACCACGACATACACCGCGTCAGAGTTCACGCAATTCTGGGCATTGGTCACCGTCACCCGGTAGTATCCGGCAGTGCCAACCGTGATGGCAGCAGTTTCCTCGCCCGTGGACCAGTGGTAGGCGTTACCGCCTGCGGCCGTGAGAGTCACCGTACCGCCGTCGCATATCTCCGTGTTGCCACTGAAGGTGACTTGCGGCAAGCTGTTCACCGTGACCTGCGTTTCCATACTTGACACGCAGCCCATCGCATTGGTCACCGTCACCATGTAGGATTGTGTGGTTGAGGGCGACACGGTGATGCTGTTGCCCGTAGCGCCGTTGCTCCACACATAGTTTAAGCCGCCCGTGGCCGTCAGCGTGGTCGATTGTCCGGCGCAGATGGTCTTCGTGCCCGTGACACTGATCACCGGCAGCGGTTCCACATTCACTACCTTGGAGGCCGTACTGTGGCATCCGTTGGTGTCATATCCCGTCACCGTGTAGGTGGCCTGGGCAGCCGGGGAGACGGCAATGGTGGCTGTCGTCTCGTCCGTGTTCCATTGGTAAGTGGCCGCGCCCGAAGCCGTCAGGTTAGTCACGTTGCCCGTGCAAATATAGTCGGAGCCGGAGACTTGGACATTCGGGTTCGGATTCACCGTCACCGTGACGGAGGCGGTGTTAGTACAGTTCTGCGCATCGGTAGCCGTCACCTTGTAAGTACCCGCGCTACCCAGCACCACGGAGGCGTTCTGCCCGCCCGTGGACCAGGCGTAAGTACTGGCGCCCGTGGCGGTAACGGTCGTCGTCTCACCGGCACAGATAGTCGTGTTGCCACTGAACGTGACGGTCGGGAGCGCATTCACCGTTATGGTGGCCGAAGCACTGGACATACAGCCGTATGCGTTGCTCACCGTCACGGAGTAGGACTGGTTGGCGGAGGGGGCAACGGCAATGTTGCTGCCCGTGTTGCCCGTGTTCCAAAGATAAGTGACACCACCTGTAGCCATCAGCGTCGTGCTCTTGCCCTTGCAGATGGTCAGGTTGCCATTGATTTGCGGAGTGGGAAGTTCGTGTACCACCACACCACGAGAGGCCGTGGCCGTACATCCATGGCCGTTGGTGGCCGTCACGGAATACTGTCCTGCGGCATTGGCCGTGATGCTGGGGTTGTGGTCCCCGTTGCTCCACACATATTGCGTGATGCCGTCGCCGGCAACCGTCAAGGCCGTCGATTGTCCCTCGCAGATCTCACTATTGCCGATGATGCTTATTTGCGGAAGTTCATAAACCGTGACCATCGCGTGATAGACCTGCGAACAGAGGTTGGTGTTGGTCACCGTCACCGTATATTCGCCGGCTTCCGTCACCATGATGCGGCTCTGGTGGCTGCCCGTGCTCCATTCGTACGTGCATCCCGCCGGCGCATCCGTGACGAGCTGCGCCTGCTGCCCGCGACAAATGCTGGCCGTCTCCGTCACATTGGCCACCGGCAGCGGATTCACGGTCACCATCTTCTGAGCTGTGGCCGTACAGCCGTTGGCTCCAGTTCCCGTAACCGTGTAGGTATTCGTGGCAGTCACCGCAATATTGTCGCCGAACTCGCCCGTACTCCATCGATAATCCAAAGCACCCGAGGCCGTAAGGGCCGCCGTGTCGCCGAAGCACACCGCAGCGGGGCCGTTGACGAATACGGAGGGCAGCGGTTCCACCGTCACCATCTTCTGGGCCGTGGAGGTACAGCCGTTCTCGTCAGTCACCAGCACGGTATAGTTCGTGTTCACATTCGGCGTGACCGTGATGGCACCGGTGTTCTGGCCGGTGCTCCAATTATAGGTATTTGCCGAGGAGATGGCCGTCAGCACGACCGAATTCCCCTTGCAGACGCTGTTTTGCGCCACAATGTTGACAACAGGCGCCGGATTCACCAGCACCGTGGCAGACGCGGTGGCCGTACAGCCGTACGCATCCGTGGAAGTCACCGAATAGGTACCCGTGGCGTTCACTGTGATCAAGGCAAGCATGCTGCCGTCGTCCCATTCGTAGCTTCTGCCGCCAGAAGCGCGCAACGTGGTGGACTGGCCCTCACAAATCGTCAAGTTGCCGCTGATGGTCGGGACTACAGTGTTATATTCGCTCACCGTGGCCGACAAGGTGTTTTGACAGCCGCCGGCATTGGTCACCGTGACCGTATATTGTCCGGCAGCGGTGATGGTGATGTCTTTGGAGGTGCTTCCGTCGAACCAACGGTAGGTATTATCGGCATCGCCCGTGACGGTCAGCTCCGTACTTTGTCCATGACAAAGGTAACGGTTGCCCGTGATGCTGGCGTTCACCGGAGCCTGCGCCACCGTCACGCTCTTGCTGGCGGAACATCCGTACTGGTCCGTGCCCGTAACCGTATAAGTTCCCGCGTAGGAAGTGGTAATCGACTGCGAGACCTCGCCGGAGTTCCACTCGTAGGTGGAGGCACCCGCCGCCGTCAGTGTGGTACTGCCGCCCTGGCAAAGTGCCGCCCGTCCGTTGATCTTGATGGTCGGAGGCGTGTGCACCGTCACATTCACCGAACTGGAATTCGTGCAGGTGTTGGCATCCGTCACCGTCACCGAATAGGTGCCGCCCGTGCTCACCGTGATACGACTCGCGTGAGCGCCGGTGTTCCAATAATAGGTAGTACCACCCGACGCATACAACGTGGTGGACTGATTCTCACAGATGCTGGTGTTGCCGGTAAGCGCGACCGTAGGAAGCGGATTCACCTGGACACGGATGCTCTTGGTATTCGAACAGCCGTATGTGTTGGATACGGTCACCGTATAGACGGTGGTCGTTTCCGGGGTCACCGTGCGGATGTTGTTCGCGGTGCCGTCTTCCCAGACAAAGCTCGTGCCGCCGATAGCCTGAAGAAGCACACTTCCGCCCTTACAAACCTGCTCGTAACCCAGAATGCCGGCCGGAGGTGGCGTCACGCTTTCCACCTCGACAGAAGCGGAGGCCGTGCAGCCGAAGGCGTTCGAAACTGTCACCGCGTAGGTGCCCGCCACACTCACCGTGATGGAAGACTGCGTGGAGCCGTTGTTCCACAAAAAGACCCCGCCGGTCGATTGCGCCGACAGCGTCACCTCGCTGCCCGTACACAGGTAGCGGTTACCCGACAAAGTCAGAGTGGGTGACTCTTTCACAGTCAGGCGAACATAGAAGATCGAATCGTAGCCCGATGCGGAGCGTGTGAGGAACCGGTAGAGTCCCGCCTGCGTGAGCACACTGTCGAATAAGGTGACCGGCATATCGCTGGAACACACCTCGCGATAGACAGTGTCCGTGTTGATGACGGCAGGGTTAACCGTAAGGAAGAGGGAGACCACGCTGTCGCAGCCGTTCACCGTCGTAAGCATCTGCTCATGGTAGCCAGCGGTATAATACGCGCTGTCCACGAAATGGTAAGGCAGGTCATACTCGCCGACTTCGGCATAGACCGTTGCGGCCACGTAGGTGGGGTTATGGCGCACGTTCAATGTCACCACACTGTCATAGCCCGACAGATGATAGGTGAACGTATAGGCACCCGGTTCCGTAATCGTGTTCCCGAGGAACTGGACCGTAGCGTTCGCACATACCGTCGTATCCAAAACCGTATTGAACACGGGTTCCACCGTCAGGTTCAACGTATATAGCGTGTCGCACTCCGCAGCCGTGGCAGCCGGCACCCTGACGGTATAGGCTCCCGAGGCCGTAAAGGCTGTGTCGTGGTAAGCGTACGGGATGCCGTTCCGCGTCACCGTCGCCGACTCCACAATCTGATTGTCGGGAGTGACCGTCAGATCCAACGTCTTGAAGGCACTGTCGCATCCTGCAACATTTTTCAAGGTCACCGTATAGAAACCGGCGCCGACGCACTCTCTGCCATAAAACTCATAAGGGAGCCTCGATGCGCAAACAGTCGCCGAAATCGTGTCTTTTACCGGATTGTTGTTGAGGTTAATCCGAAGTGTGTGGTAGTCTAAGCAACCACTGGTATTCGTCTGCGCGTATGTGAACACCGTAGATGCCTTGAACGTGGTGTCGCCGAAGACGTAAGAGCTGTCGGAGGTGCAAACCATAACGGTATCTCTCACTGAAGGCTTGGCATCCAGCAGCAACAACGTGAATTTGCTGCACGCAGTATCAGGTTCCCGGTCGATGAAATAGCGGCCCGGGGCGTTGAACACATGCACGGAATCGTATTCGTACGGAAAAGCGTCGGGACAGAGGCTCACGGTCACCGTGTCCATCTGGGGTTTCGTCACTTGAAGATTCAAGGTCACCAACGCACTATCGCAACCATAGCGGCTGTCTATGGCCACCGTATAAGAGCCGGCGGCATTATATTCCATACCATTATATATATATGGTAACTCCGTCTGGCAAACAGAGACCTCGATCGTGTCGGTCTGGGCAGCGGAGGGACGGACTTGGAGAATCAGCACCGAAACAGTCTCGCAGCCCCGTGGAGTGAGATGGGGCACAGAATAGGTTCCCGGAGTATTGTAACTCTGTCCCATGAAGCTGTACGGCAAGTCGTTCTGGCAAACTTCAACGCGAGTCGTGTCCCGCTCATCCGGGTAACGAATCACGTTGTAGGTCTTCACAATCGGACAACCGTCCGCGTTATAGCCTTGCGTGAAGTCATAGCTGCCGACCTCAGTGAAGGTGATACCTTCGTAGGTCACCGAAGGCTGGTCGGGGCACATCGGAAGGGTGACAGTGGTATGCTGACCCTCCACCACTCTAAGTTTCAAAAGCGTGCGCGCGCTGTCGCAACCGTTGCGAGTAGGCGTGCTGATCCAGTAGTCGCCGCTCTCCACGTAAAAATTGTTCCGGAAAGCGTATGGCAGGTTGTTTTTGCACACCCGTGCCGACACCGTGTCGGTCACGTCATAGCTTTTTCCAATCGCAATCTGATAGACATTCAGCACATCCATCACAATCTGCCCTTGCACAGGCGAATAGTGCGGAATCTTCACCACTGTATCGCGGTGATAGACAGTGCCGTTTGCCGAAAGCTTCACACTGTCGCATCCAAACAACGAATGGTAAACAGTGTCGGTAGGATACGGCGTGACTTGTGCCAAACCGTGACCGCCAAACGCGAGCACCGCAGTCAAGAACACAAGCATCAAATGCTTAATAATCATGCATTTATTCATTGTAGTAAATTTATAATATATTCAAAATACTAATAATAAAACAAAAGTGCAAAATTACACTTTTTTCTTTTGCACACTGAAACCAGAAAGAGGGAACTCTTTCCGCCCCCTTTTGGGGATTCGAACAGACGGTCAATCCTGGACTAACTGAAAGTGATCGCACTCGTTCCGTGGCTCACGGGCTGAACGATGATCTTCGTTGGAATTTTATCGGCAAGGACATCCAAGTGACTGATAATCCCGATATTACAATGTACAATATGGTGAAGTTGCTGCAAAGTGTTCACCACGCTGTCGCAAAGAGTGCCGTCCAACTGGCTGATGCCCTCGTCGATGAAGAGGAAGTCGGAGGTGATGCCCTGCATGGCGAGGTTGGAAAGGCCGAGCGCAAGGGCGATGGAGATGAGGAAGCTCTCGCCGCCAGAGACCATCTCCACAGGCCGCGGCGCGTCGCCCAAGTACTTGTCTTTCACCAAGATCATCAACTCGCGGCCCGCACCGGTGAGCTCGTATCGGTCGGAGAGCATGCTGAGGAAGTAGTTCGTGTTGTCGAGCAGTTTCTGCAGGATGAAACTCTGCGCGATACGGCGGAAAGTTCTGCCGGTGCTGTCGCCGAAGACGTTGTTGAGCCGCTCCCACTGCCGCACCTGCTGCCGCAAGGCATCCAGCTTCGCCAACGTGTCGGCATACCTCTGCTTGTTGTCGGCATCTTGCTGCAGAATCAACCGGATTTGTCCAACCCGCTGCATTTTTTCCGTCTTAATCGCGCCTTTCTCCTTTATTTGCCGCTCGATTTCGTCCAATTGCTCACCATCTTCCATCGCAGGTCTCGTCTCCAAATGCTTCCGCATGGTTTCCTGCGCCTGCTGCAGCTTTCCATGTGCCGTCCGCTCCTGCTCCTGCACATTCTGCAACTGCCCGCGCAACCGCGCAATCTCCTCGGCGGTCGTGGCGGCCAACTGCGACAGAAGGACTTCCGAAATCTCGGACTGGCGGGTGTAGAAATCGCTCAACACGCTGTCCTCCTGGCTCATTCTCACGGCCAAGTCAGCCGACTTTTGCGAAAGGACAGCGCACTTCTCGGCCAAATCCATCCACTTTCCCGCCAATCCGTCGCACTTGGCCCCCTTTTCGGCAGCTGTCCACTCGAACAGTCCCTTCACCTTCCGCTCGTACAGCCCGATCTGGTCAACCTCCCGCTGCATCTGCATTTGCAAATCCTGCTGGTCCGACCGGCTCTTTTGCAGGCCGGCATACGATTTTGCCTCCTTTGTCAACGTTTGCACCGTCTTGGCAATATCCTTTTCCCAACCGGGATAAACGGCGTTCAGGAAGCCGGACAACTCGCTTTCCAACGACTGGGAGATTTCCGCAAACTCCGCCATCTGCTGCTGCAGTGCCCCGTTCTCCGTTTTCAGGTTGGTATGTTGCACTTCGTCGTTGTGTTGCGAAAGCGTGAGCTTCTCGACCTGCTTCTTCAGTTCTTCCAACGTCGCCGAAGCCGCCTTCGACTTCTTGGAAATTTCCTGTGCCAACTGGATGCGCCTCGACGTTTCTTGCAAGGCTTTTTCTACTTCAACATTCTGCTTATCAATCTGTTCCAAAATAGTTTCAGACACTTCGATTTGCAAACGGCTGCAAATTTCAGTCAAGGCGGCAAGGGCATTTTTCTTGACGAGGTTTTTGTTTTGAAGTTCGGTTTGCTGCACTGCAAGCATGGCTTCGGCGGCTGTTTGGGCTGTCACCGTTTCATCAACGGCCTTTTTCGCGTCATTCACCGCCCGCTTGGACGCATCCAACTGACTTTTCAACAGCGCGACGCTCCGTTCCACTGCTTCGTTGGTGAGCAAGCGTTCCACTTTCTGTCCACAGACAGGACACGTGTCGCCGGTCTGCAACATGGCGCGCATCTGCTTGGCAAACTGATTGACGCTCTGCGCCGAGGCCTCGTAGCATTTTTGAGCCGTCTCCTGGGCCTCCTGCGCCTGCGCATACAACGCCTGTTTCTGCGACAACTGCTCTGACAGGAACTGCTGCTTCTGTTGCAATTCCGACACGGACTGTTTCATGAGATTGATTTCTTCTTGCTGACGCTTAAGCTGTTGCACGGAATTTTTGACATTTTCCAAATCACGGGCACGGTCTTTCTGCAACGTTTGTTCTTCAACAAGTTTCTGAAAGTCATACTGTTTTGCCTGTTCGTTCAATTCATCCAAAACCTGCTGGTTCTGGGTTATCTCTCCGGTGAACTTGTCGATTTTCGACTTGGACAATTCGATATTTTTCTCGATTTCCACAACTTTCGCGTTGTTTTGCGCGATGCGGACTGACTTTCTCCCTTGTTCCTCCCGTGATCGTGCTAACTGGCGCAACTTCTCCACCAAAACAGGTGCCTGCAAAAAAGTCTCTTCCTTGTAGGATTGCTTCCGCAACGCATCGTCTATCTTTTCCATGTCGGCAGCGACTTTCACTAACTTTTCCCGCACATCCAGAACGCCAGCCGTGACTTCCAGATATTGCCTTTGGTACACCGCCTCGTCATTCCGCAACGACTGCCGGGACCGCAGAAGTTCTTGACGTTCGAGGTAGCTCTTGCGTTCATTTTCAGTCTGTTCCCATTGTAAGATATTTTGCTGCAACTGCCGGTTTTTGTCCGAGCGGAGCGTTTCTTCCGCTGCCTTCCAGTTTTTCTCCGATTTAGCCACATCTTCCTGATATTGAAACAATTGCTTTATCCATGAAGATTTCGCGTTCAGTTCTTTCAACTCTTCCTCAATAAGGTTGGCTTCCGCAACGGTTTTACTTATATCAAGCTGGTAATCAGCAATTTGCTCGGCGCTCAATCGTGCAACGTTCTCGTTTTCGCGCTCTATCTGCTCATACGACTTCTCCTGTTCCTTGAACTTTTCATAAATACGCTTCCCGATTTCTGAAAAGATGCTCGTGTCGGTCAGTTTTTCCAGAATTTCCGCCTTGGCATTTTGGTCGCTCTTCATGAACTTGGTGAACTCGCCCTGCGCGAGCATGGTGGTGCGACAGAACTGGTCGTAGTTCAGCCCGGTGACCGCCACAATCTGGGACTCGATGTCACGATCCTTCGTCCAGACGCCGTTCTCAGAAGTCAGCGACCACTCCTTGCTGTTGAGATTTCCGTTTCGATTGATGGAAAATGCCGTCTTGGCGGTATATGCAACGCTATCATTACCAACAAATTGGAGACTACACCAGCCCTCTTTCGTGCCCCGTTTCAGATATTGCCGCAGGTCGTTGATGGCTATGCCCTTCGACTTGTCGCTGAATTGGAACTCCGGGTCGGCATATTGGTTCTCCTTCTTTTCGGCGATGCTCTGCAGGCGAGGGGTCTTGCAAAAAAGCGTCATGCAGATGGCATCAAGGATGGTGCTCTTGCCCGCTCCTGAGGGACCCCAAATCATGAAAATATGCTGGCCTTCCGGCATCAGACGTTCAAAATCGATGGCCGCATCCGCGATGGAATTGATATTATGGATTTCTAATTTCTTGAATTTCATAGCATTATCAACAGTTAATCGGTTCTCCGCAAAATAAAATGCGCATCTTCAATCGTGAAGACCCGCTTGGAATTTTCAACGGCAAAAATACAAAAAATGGGCGGCAATCCAATAAAATCGTATTTTTGCCGTTTGATTCAAAAATTCGGAAAAATGAAAAAGATTATTGTTTTAGGAATTCTGTTTTTAGGCTCCGTACTGGTTTTCTCAGCGTGCGACACCCAGCACCGCTGCGCCGCCTACGGCCACTATGCGTACAACATGCCGGCCGAGAACCCCGACAACGCGAACTAAGCATCCGCTTCCCATGCGGAAGACAGACATGAGAGAACGCCCCGAAAGGAAAGCGCTGCTGACCCTGCTGTTGGCAGCGGCTTCTTTGTTGTCGTTTGCCCAGAACGTCGGGGAGTACTACCACGACGTGACCGACAAGGAGTGGAACTTCCAGATTTTCGCGCACACCGCCGGCCTCGGCGTCGGGTTCCAGCACGGCCGCACCCCCGACCTCTACAACAAGCACTTTTGGGAGATGCAGTTCATGACCAACCGGCACCCCAAGTCCATCCGCTCCATCAATGCCTTCTACGAGAACGTGCGCCCGGTCCGCTACGGGCAGCTCTACTACCTGTTCTTCGTGCAGGGCGGCTACGGCTACCAGCGCACCCTGCACCTGAAGCCCTATTGGGGCGGCGTGCAGATCCGCTACACCCTGTCGGCGGGCCCCGCCCTCGGCATCGGCATCCCCAATTACGTGGAGGTGCTCAACTACAACACCGGATTCTCCGAAATCGTGCGCTACGACCCCGAGAAGCACAACCTCAACAACATCCTCGGCGGCGCCCGCATGTTCACCGGCATTATGAAAACCATCGCCCGGCCAGGTTTCTACGCCAAGACCGGTCTCACCTTCGACTTCGCCAAGAGCGACTACAAACTCCGCGCCCTTGAGGTCGGCGTGCAGGTCCAGATGGTCTTCCCCTTCATCCAACAGATGGCCTTCAACCCCGCCAGGAAATTCTACCTCACCGGCTACCTCTCCTTCAACTTCGGCAAAAAAATCGGAAGGCAACGCAGATAGTGACTATAACTTAGACTAGTGACTATAACTTAAACTTACTAAACTTACTAAACTTACTAAACTCACTAAACTCACTAAACTTATCTAATCCCACTAAACTTACTAAAATAAATATGAGAAAAAACATAATAACCGCCATTTTCATTGCAATTACCGGGATTTTCACCCGCGTGTCCGCGCAAAACGACTTTGAAATCGTCAAGAACGTGGACATTTTCATCAGCGTGCTCAACGAGCTGAACAACAAATACGCCGACGAGATTTCCCCCGGCGAACTCACCCAGACGGCCATCCGGGCCATGCTCAAGAGCCTCGACCCCTACACCGTCTATTACAACGAAGGGGAGATTGAGACCTACCGCATGATGAACGCCGGCGAGTCGGGCGACGTGGACGTCACCCTGAAGATGATTGACAAGAAGCCCGTCATCGCTGACATGCTCGGCGAAGGCCCCTCGGCGAAGGCCGGCCTGCGCGTGGGCGACCGTATCCTCAAAATCAATGGGCAGTCGTCGGAGAACCGCGACATCGAGGCCCTCATCCTTGCCATGCGCGGGCAGCCTGGCAGCACCTATTCGGTGGACGTATTCCGCCCATCCGACAGCAAAAGCCTGAGTTTCAAGGTCAAACGCGAAAAGGTGAAACAGCCCAACATCCCCTACTCCGGCATCCTCGGCGACAAAGTGGGCTACATCAAGCTCAACCAGTTCCTCGAAAACGCCGGCAAGGAGGTCTATGACGCCTTCACCAAACTCAAGGACGAAGGCATGGAATACCTCATCATCGACCTGCGCGACAACGGCGGCGGCCTGCTCGGAGAGGCCGTCAACATCATCGACATCTTCGTGGGCAAGGACATCGCCGTGGTGGAAACGAAGGGCAAAATCGCCGAGATGAACAACATCTACAAGACCCGCAACGAAGCCGCCGACGCCAACATCCCCATCGTGGTGCTGGTGAACGAACACAGCGCCTCCGCCTCCGAAATCGTCTCCGGCACCCTGCAAGACCTCGACCGCGCCGTCATCGTCGGACAGAAGTCCTTCGGCAAGGGACTGGTCCAAAAGGTCTATTCCATGGACTACAACACCAGCATGAAGGTCACCGTGTCGAAATACTACATTCCCAGCGGCCGCTGCGTGCAAAACATCGAATACTTCGACCGCGACACCACCAAGGGCGGCTACAAGATCCCCGACTCCTTGGCCGTGGCATACAAGACCAAGAATGGCCGCACCGTCTATGACAAGGGTGGTGTGGAGCCCGACGTGGCCGTACCCGAGGAACGGGTCCCCGACATCCTCTCCGCCCTCATCGAGGAGCAGGCCGTCTTCGAGTTCGCCAACGACTACCGCGCCAAGCACGAGAGCATCGCCGAAGCCGAGAAATTCGTGGTCGATGACGCCATCTACAACGAGTTCCTGCAGTTCCTTAAAGCCAAGAAATACACCTGCACCACTTCCATAGAGGAGAAGTTGGAGGAGCTGAAGACAGCCGCCGAAGACGACCACGCCTTCGCCAGCATCCAGGCCGCCTACAATCAGCTGAAAAGCCAAGTGGAGAGCCTCAAGACACAGGATCTGACCACCCACAAGGCCGAAATCGAGCGCGCCCTGACCCAGGAAATCGTGTCGCGCTACTACTACAGCACCGGCAAGCTCATCAACAGCCTGCACCACGACAATTACATCGAAACGGCCAAGAGCGTGCTGCTTGACTCCGCCCGCTACCAATCCATCCTCTCGCCGAAAAAGTAGGAGATGCGCCGCGCGGATTTCCACCACCTGTTCTACCTGCTCGGCACCGTCACGCTGGCCGCAGCCATGCCTTTGTCGCACTTTGTCATGGGGCTGGCTACCTTTCTCCTGCTGCTCAACTGGATCGCCGAATGGAACTGGCCAGAAAAATGGAAGCGCACCTGCGAAAACCGACAGGGACTCTGGTTCTCAGCTTTTTACATCATTTACGCCATCGGGCTCATCCACGTCACCGACTGGGCTGCAGCAGGCAAGGAGATGCTCGCCATGCTTCCCTTTCTCCTCTCCCCTATCATCGTCATATCCTCCAAGCCATTCAGCCAAAAAGAGTTGCAAGTTATCTTCAGCGCATTCATCCTCGCCACCCTTTTCGGCTGCTGCTGGAACTTCGGCTACGCACAAACCCATCCGATAGACGACCTCCGCCAGATGTCGCGCTTCATCGACCATATCCGCTTCAGCCTCTGCGTGGTCATGTCCGTGGTCTTCTGCCTGCACTATGCCTTCCACCATCAGGAAAGAACTGGATGGCTGAAGTACATCTATCTGATTATCACCATATTATTAATCCCCTATTTGCTTTATGCACAAACACTTTCTGGCATTATCATCTTGATGGTACTTGCGCTCTGCTACCTTGTCCATCTCATCCTCATCCAGAAAAGTGGCAGGTTCAAATGGGCTTTGGGCGGTGTCACGCTGATATTGCTGACTTCAAGCATAGTATATGTATTCTATGTCACATACGATTATGGCCACGTGAAAGACACCGCGCCCGACACGACCGCGCTGACCGCCTCGGGGAATCCTTACACGTTTGACGAGAATTCCATCGTGGAGAACGGCTACCATATCGGCTACTACGTCTGTGAAGAGGAGCTTCCAGGCGCCTGGGCTCGACGCTCCGGCACAGCCTACGACGAACTGACGGCCGCCACCTTGGTGCGTTACCTCAACTCGCTCGGAATGCGCAAGGACTCGGCCGCCGTGATGGCCCTCAGCGACGAGGACATCCGCAACATCGAGCGGCGGCAGGCCAACGTCTATTACACGCACAACACCAGTCTGCGCCGCACGCTGTACGAAACTTACTTCGGATTTTCGCTCTACCGGCACTACGGCATCATCAACGAGTCGTCGCTGTTGGAGCGCGTGGAACTTTGGAGGGCAACATGGAGCCTCATCCGCGAAAATTGGCTGTTCGGCGTCGGTGTCGGGCAGGAGCGGGCGGCCTTGGACCGGCAGTTAGCGCTCAAGCACTCCCCCATCGCCGACAAAAAACACGGTCGCGGCAGCCACAACCAGTTCCTTACCTACTGGCTCGCCGCCGGCATCATCCCCGTGGTCTATTTCGTCTTCCTGTTAACCTATCCCTTCTTCGGAATGCGCAACCGGGTGACTTTCGTCTATTTCGCCCTCATCGCACTGCTATTTCTCTCCATGCTGGTGGAGGACACGCTCAACGCGCAGACCGGCCGCATGCTGTTCACCATCTTCGTGCCGCTGTTGCTGTTCCGCAGCCCGGAAGAGACACCTGGCGCGTAGGAAAAAAGGCAGGACTACAACTGCCAATTGATGGGCGTTTTCCCCATCGAAACCAAGATTTCGTTCGTTTTTGAAAAATGGCGGCAGCCGAAGAAGCCGCGCGAGGCAGACAGCGGCGACGGATGCGGCGCCGTAAGGACGTAATGTTTGGAGGTATCGATAAGTCGCTGTTTCTCAATAGCATAGTTTCCCCATAGCAGAAAAACAAGCCCTTCGCGCCGCTCGGAGAGCCGCTGGATGGCGCAGTCGGTGAAAGTTTCCCAGCCGTGCCGCTGGTGCGACCCCGCCTGATGCGCCCGCACCGTGAGCGTCGCGTTGAGCAGCAGCACCCCCTGGTTAGCCCAGGCCTGCAGATTGCCGCTTCTCGGCGGCACAAAGCCCACGTCCGTCGTCAACTCCCTGAAGATGTTCTGCAACGATTTCGGAATGGGCACCCCATCCTGCACCGAGAAACAGAGTCCGTGGGCCTGTCCCTCGCCATGGTACGGGTCCTGGCCGATGATGACCACCTTCACCTTGTCGAAAGGCGTCGAGTCGAAAGCGTTGAAAATCTTCGGTCCGGGCGGGAACACCACATAGTGCCGCTTCTCTTCTTGCAAAAAGGCCTTCAGTTCGGCAAAATAAGGCGCTTGGAACTGGTCCCACAGGACTGTTTTCCAGGATGGTTCGATGTTGGGGTTTATCGTTGACTGCATGATTGTTGGTTTTTGGCTTTTGGCTTTTAGCTTTTGGCTTTTTATTGACAATACGAATGTTTTGGTATAGCTATATTAGAAATTTTGTATTTTTGCAAAAATATTAATTTTTACATTGTGTGAATTTAACTATTAATTCTTAAAAATGAGAAACTTCAGAAATTACAGGATTTGGAATGAATCGGTATCATTGATCACTGAAATTTACAAAATCTCTCTCGATTTTCCTTCGTACGAACGGTATAGTTTAAGTAATCAATTGAGAAGAGCTTCGGTATCTATTGCGTCAAACATTGCAGAAGGATCATCACGGGAGTCTGAAAAGGATTTCATTCGTTTCTTAAGCATCAGTCTCGGATCAGCCTTTGAAGTCGAAACACAATTACAGATAGCTTTTAATTTGGAATACATAAGTCACCAAACCCTCGAAACATTATTAAAAAAATTACATCTCATCGAAAGACAAATCAACGAATTCATCAGCGTAATCAAACGCCAACAGCTAACAGCCAACAGCTAACAGCTAACAGCTAACAGCTAACAGCCAACAGCCAACAGCCAACAGCCAACCGTCAGTGCCTAAAATGCCGCACCCCGGTGAACACCATCGCGATGCCGGCTTCGTTGCAGGCTTTGACGGAATCCTCGTCGCGGACGCTGCCTCCGGGTTGGATAATGGCGGTGACACCATACTCCTTGGCCATTTTCACCACATCGTCGAAGGGGAAGAAGGCATCGCTGGCGAGACAGAGGTTGCCCGTCAGTCCCTTCTCCTTAGCCTCTTCGAGAGCGATATGGGCGGCGCCCACACGGTTCATTTGTCCGGCGCCGACACCGGCAATGCGGCCGTCGCAGGCCACCGTGATGGCGTTGGAGCGCACATGCTTGCAGATGGTCATCGCGAGTTTCAGGTTCTCCATCTCTTCTGCCGTCGGGGCCTTCTCGGTCACCACATTCAACGCATAGTCCTCGAAGCGCTTGCGGTCGATGGACTGGCACAGCATACCGCCCGCCACACTCACGAACATGCGTTCGTCGGCGTTGGTTTTGTCGGTGCTGAAGGTCATCAAGCGGATGTTCTTCTTGGTGGCGAGGTGGTCGAAAGCCTCCTGTGTGAACGAAGGGGCGAGAATGATTTCCAGGAAGACGGGCTTCATCGCCTCGGCGGTGGGCAGGTCGATTTCGCGATTGGAGGCCACGATGCCACCGAAGATGGAGACGCTGTCGGCCTCGTATGCACGGGTCCAAGCCTCCAAAGCGGTTTCGCCGATGCCCACGCCGCACGGATTCTTGTGCTTCACCGCCACCATCGTCGGACGGTCAAACTCGCGCAAAATCTGCAATGCCGCGTCTGCATCCTGTATATTATTGTAAGACAGCTCTTTACCATGAAGCTGCTCCGCCCATGCCATCGAATAGCCTTGCTTTTTGCCTGCATAGAAGGCGGCCTCTTGGTGCGGGTTCTCCCCATAGCGCAACGACTGCTTCTTAGAGAACGTAAGAGTCAGATTTTCAGGCTCTTTCTCTCCCACTTTGTCGGTAAGGTAAGTTGCGATGTAGGTGTCGTAGGCGGCAGTGTGGCGGAACACCTTGGCGGCCAGGCGGCGGCGAGTCTCCAATGTAGTGTCGCCGTGGGTGCGCAACTCCTCCAACACCGTCCCGTAATCGGCGTTATCGACCACCACGGTCACAAAAGCGTGGTTTTTGGCCGCACTGCGAAGCATGGAAGGCCCGCCGATGTCGATGTTCTCGATGGCATCCTCGAATGTGGTTCCCTCCTTCTCGATAGTCTGTTTAAAGGGGTAGAGGTTTACCACCACCATGTCAATCGGGGCAATACCGTTCACCTCCATCTCCTTGACATGTTCAGGGTTGGTGCGTACTGACAGCAGTCCGCCGTGCACCTTGGGATGCAGGGTTTTCACGCGGCCGTCCATGATTTCGGGGAAGCCGGTCACATCGCTGATCCCGATGGTAGGAACACCGGCTGCATCCAAGGCCTTGCGGGTGCCGCCCGTGGAGATGATCTCGTAACCTAACTTCACAAGTTCCTGAGCAAAAGGCACTACGCCTTCCTTATTGCTTACACTGATAATCGCTCTTTTCATAATTTGGAATTACATTTTTAAGGCGCAAAGATAGCAAATATCTGCCAACGCACCATGACGGAAATCAAAAAAAAAGAAAAAGCCAATGTCATGAAATATATGCGGAAAACAGGTTTCCTTAGCAGAAGCTGTCAGTGCAGCACTGTCGATAAAATCTCCAAGGAGTCGATTTTCCGGATCTGGTCGTTATGCACCTGGAAATAGGCGACCAGGCTTTTCAGCAGGGCGTTGCGCACGCCGCGCGTGACCTTGACAGGTTCTTCCGTGTTCAGCAAAAGGTGCAGATACTCGCTTTGCTGAGCGGACAAGAAATTGGGGTCGTCAACGAAAAAAGGCTGGAAGCGGCAGTCTGCTAACGAGAAGCAGGGGGCCTCCGGAGAGTAGTTGTCCTCGGGATAGTAGCCCATGACCATGCTGAGCCGTAGCAGGAAGCGCAGCGGGAGTTCCGCCAGATTCCCGGAAGCATTGTGCACTTTGCCGATTTCTTCCTCCAAAAAATCGAACAACACCTCATCCTCCCCGGAATCCATCAGCAGCTTATACAGTATCTCATTATAAAACAACAAGATAGAACTTTTAGCCGGATCAAAGAACAAATCCGTGGCAGTGCGGTGCGGCGACAAGTCTTTCAAATACTTCAGCGAACTCTTGCCTTGGTCTTCGTAGGAAATGTCCAACATGGCCAAAGGCGAGAAATACGAAGCCGCGAAACGATTGTTCTTTCGAAAGGCATTTTTAACGATAAACGACTGGTTTCCTTGCCGTTGAGTAAAAATTTTCACCACCAAAGAAGTGTCGCCATACTTTGTGGCGCGCATCACGATACCAGGCGTTGAGACAACCATCTTTCAGCAACTAATTGACAAACACGAATTTTGTTACAATTTTTTCTTTCCCCTCTTCATCGGAGGCCATCACATAATAGACTCCCGAGGCAGGTCGGTTGCCATGGAAATCTTTGCAATACCAAACCAGCTGTCCGCCATCGCTGTAACCTTGCCAAACCAGATTTCCAGCGCTATCCGTAATCTTACATAATGAATTGGTTTTCAAGCCATTTACAGCCACTGCACCCGTATAACCATGCGGCACGGGATTCGGATAGACCGGCAAGTCTTCATAGCTCGTGAAACCTTTTGTGGCCGTGCCTTTGTAACTGACCAAGCCCTTGGCCGTGGCGAAAAAGACCTCTCCCGTAAGCTGGTTCACGTTGATGTCCACAATTTGGTTGGAGAAGAGCGGGTGGTCTTCGGCGGTGAAATGCAGAAGTTGTTCCTGTCCGTTTTCACTCATCAAGAAGACACCGGCCTTGTTGGTGCCAATCCATTTCCGGTTGGCTCCATCTACCGCGATAGCTGTAACTTCTTCAAATTCAAAAAGAACCGACACATATCCATCTTGTTCCAACAGGACATTCCTTGGAAACACATTGCCGTCGAACACTTTGCTGGGGTAGTAAATCACCTTCACCCCCTTGTCGGTGCCGATCCAAATTTCGCCGTCCAAATCCTCCGCCATGCAATAGACCGTGGAGGAGCTCACCTCGGCGGCGGCGTTCATGTCGATGCGGGCGAGCCGGTCATCGCCACGATTGTCGTAGGTACCGTTGTCATAGAAAGCGACAAGAGGATAACGGACACCCGCACGAGGGAAGTTCACCCATTTGTAGCCGCGCGAGTCGATGAGAAGATGCTCCGCCGTCACCGCTTCGTAGGCAGTGCTGACATTCCCCAATTCGATGTTGTAGGAATGCCATTCTCCATTGGGTTCCAGCATTTTAAGCATTCCCTGGCAGCCGCTGTTCGTCATCCAGAGATTTCCTTTCTTATCGAACTGCAACCCTGACACCTGGACTCTGTCGCCCACGGAGGCACACAAGATGGAATTGTCGGAGCTGTATTGCGCCACAGGACGATGGTTCTTGCACTTGAAGACCCCGTTGCCCCAGGAGGCCACCGCCCACTCCGTTTCGTCGGACGGATTGACGGCCACATTGTTAAGGTCGTATGTCAAACCACTGGTGTCGAATGCCAGGAAATCCATGTCGTTGTAGTGCCACTCCTGATTCTCAAACCAGCTGAGCACCGGATACCGGAAAGCGGGCGCATACGCCGATGAGGCCTTCCGCGACCCGTGCACCGCCGCCACAACCCCATTGCAGGAGGTCAGCCCCTCCACATAGTCAAAATAGGGGCCGGAAGCCTGGAAGAAACGATGCGAAAAGTACGTCATATTGTTCAGCACCAGCCCATACACATGGTCCGCCACCCAAATGTTGTCCCGGTCCAGCACAGCCTCACGAGCATCAGGTCCCACCCCGTTTTCATACCAATAGGCAGAATAGAGGTGCTCCATGTCCGCATTCATCAGCTCCACCCCGTCCCAGTCGCAAACCATCAAAGTGTCATGCTTGCTATTCAGCTGTTGAACAGCAAGATACGATTTTTCCGTCTTGTTCCATACGCCATCTGCACACACACACAGCGTGTCCCTGCCGCCCGTTGTCTGCGCCGCCGGCTTCTTTACCGCATATACCATACCGGGCACACCGGCCAACGCGGAAACATGCCAGTCGTTCTCCTGCCGCCACTGCATGAAGTCGTTGATCACGGGCGACGATTTCTCAATGCTGAACACACCTGCAGTGGTGGAGACATAGAACCGCCCGTCAACCAGCGCGATGTCCGTCGGAGTCAACGGCTCGCCGGCTCGCTTGGTGAACCATGTGTCGGCAATCACCGTGTTTTCCAGGTCGAGAATCACAATGCCGAAAGGATAGACCAGAAAGACCTTCCCGTCGAAGGCACGGCAGTTGGCCACTTGCTTCGAGCCGGTCAGCGCCTTGTCTTTCACATCGGGAAAATTCAGCAGCCGGTCGTCGCGCACCAAATCTATATTACCATTTTTATAGCAGACTATCAGCGTGTTATATGTTTCATCCATAAAAATCTTCACGATGTCAATGTCCGATAGGCCATCCACCTTCGACCAGGACGACAACGACGGAGACTCTTCAAAGGCGGAGCTTTTGTCCAACAGCATCAGCCCGTTGTCCGAAGCGGCATAAACCGTGCGGGTGTCGTGTGCCACGGAGACGAAGCCTTTTAACGAGACATGCGCACGGAAGCTGCCGATAGCCGTTTGCGCCAGAAGCCCGGATGCAGACCAAAAAAAGAGCGACAACAAGAGATATTTTTTCATAGCGCGGTATTTCGATACAAATTGGATTTTCTGAGGTTATACGCAGGTATAAAAGACGTTAAAGCACTGATTATAAATATTGTAAGAAGCACAAGCAAAAGATCTGTCAGACGGATTTGAACGGGGTAGTATGGAATGACGTAATGTACGCCTCCACCGCCCAGCTTCACGATATGGAAGGTCTGCTGCAGAAGACAGATGAAAGCGCCCAGCACGGTGCCGGCCAGGCCTCCCAAAGCAGACACCAACAGCCCCTCATACACAAAAACTCGCTGTATCAGCGATTTAGAAGCCCCCATGCTGAACAACACAGCTGTATCCGTCTTCTTTTCCAAGATCAACATGCCCAAAGCGCCCACGATGTTGAAGGCGGCGAGAATCAGGATGAAAGCGAGAATCAGGTAGATGACAAACTTCTCTGATTTCATCGTCTTATACAGCGAGTCCTCCTGTTCATACTTGTCCTTGACCCGGTATTTCTCGCCAATGATCTTTTCAATCTGTGAGCGGCATTTGTCCGCATTCGCGCCCTCGCGCAGCTGGATTTCCATCGACGTAACCTCCCCGTCGTAGTTCATCAGATCGCGCACAAAATCAATCGGGCAGAAAATGTAGTTCTCGTCGTAGTTGGTGTTCGTGCAAAGCACGCCGTTGGGAAGAATGTAGCGGGTGTTGAACGCATCTGCCGCATTGGCGAAGCTTTTTTTCGTGCGTTTCGGATAATACAATTTGATCAATTTGTAGCTCAACAAATTGATTTCCAGCTTTCCGGCGGAACCCGTACCGAGAATTGCGCAGGGCTGCTGTATCTTCCGTAGCGCCGTGTCGCCGTCTATCAGCATGTCCTCAAAATGGTAATCGCGGAAATAACTGTCGGGGACACCCTTCAGGTAAATCAGCTCCTGCCGGTCATCGTAGTTGGCCAACGACATGTCACAGACAATCTCATTAACACACTTGACATCAGACAGTTCCGATATTTCAGCAACCGGAAAACTGTCCACCGGAAACGATTTGCCTTCGCGCAGTGTGATCTCGAAGTCGGCATGCAAGGCGTTGAACCAGCCGCCGATGATGTCGGACATGCCGTTGAACACCGAGAGCACCACCACGAGCGCGGCCGTGCTCACCATGATGCCGACCATGGAAATCCCGGAGATGACGTTGATGATGTTGTGCTCCTTTTTGGAGAAAAGGTAACGCCACGCCAGGAAGAGAGCCGTCTTATGCGCCTTCTGAGCCACTATTTTTTCAGCAGTTCATCGATATGCTCCAGATAGTCCAGGGTGTCATCAAGGAAGAACTCCAATGTCGGCACCACGCGCAACTGGTTGCGCACCTGCTGACCGAGCCGATAGCGGATATCTTTTGTATTTTCCTTTATCAGATTGATAATCACTTCTTTATCCTGCGTATTATAGATGCTCAGGTAAGCTCGGGCAATGGAAAGGTCAGTGGTGATGGTCACGTTGGTCACCGTAATCATGCACTTATAGACGTTCCTGCTGTCCTGCAGGAAGATGTTGGCCAGCTCGCGCTGCAGCATGGCCGCAATTTTCTGCTGTCTTGTCGTATTCATCGCAATAATTTTGAATCGGCAAAGATACGTTTTTTTGACAAACACAGCGCAACATTTCATCGCCTCCTGCAAACACAGAAATGGCAAAAAAATGTATTTTTGCGGAAAATTTGAAAAATGAATATCGATACCACATCCGTACCGCATTTGTCGCCGAAGATGAAAATGGCTGACGCTATCCATCAGTACCACAGTCTGTTGACGATTCTTCCCCGTCTTGGGATTCCCCTCGGGTTCGGCGAGAAGAGCATCGGGCAGCTCTGCGCCGAGCACCGGGTTTCAGAACCCCTCTTCATGCTCATCAGCCGCGTCTATTGCCAAAACGACTATTTCCCCACCGCAAACGAGCTGCAGCAGTGCCCCATGACGGACATCCTGCAATACCTGACCCAGTCGCATGTGGACTATCTGGAGAACAAGCTGCCGCACATCGAACGGCACCTGCACAAGTTGCTGGAGCCCATGGATCCGAAATACAGCACGCTGATTTCCAACTTCTATACGGAGTTTCGCAAGGAGGTCAAGAAACATTTCCAGTACGAGGAGGAAGTGATATTCCCCTACCTCCGGCAGTTCATCTCCGAGCAGGACGCTACGGAGTCGGCCTCTTACCAGAAAAGCACCTTCCACCAGCAGCACGATGACATAGAGGACACCCTCAACGACCTCACCAACCTGCTGCTCAAATACATACCCGCAGAGGTTTCTTCCGACGAGCGCGTCGATATGCTGTTGGACATGTATGCTCTCTCCAACGACATTGCCAAGCACGCCATGATGGAGGACCGGATCTTAGTCCCTTACATCCAACTGTTAGAATCCAAGCGCCATGAATAAGATTGCCATTGCCGAGCCATCGACCATCCTGCGCACAGGACTTGAAAAGCTGTTGGAAGAGCTTCCCGAGGCCGAAGTGGTCTTTTCCACCGACAACCTCGGCGCTCTGTATTCCAGAATCACGGCCATACGCCCCAACATTCTGATTGTCAACCCGGTACTGTTCGACTACGCCAAGCGCGCCACCATCCGCGCCGAGTTCGACACCCTGCCGAACCTGCGCATTGTCGGCTTGATCACCACCTACGTGGAGTCGCAGCACCAACGGCAGTTCGCCGGCGTCATCGAGCTCAACGACGACCTCCAGCGCATCAAATCGACCATCAACCAAGTGGTCAACACCATCCAAACCGACAGCGACGAACCCGACAACGACCCCCTCTCCGACCGCGAGAAAGAGGTGCTCGTCTGTCTATCCAAAGGACTGAAAAACAACGAGATAGCCGACACCCTCAACATCTCGGTGCACACCGTCATCACCCATCGCAAGAACATCGTCCGCAAGACCG
This sequence comes from Bacteroidales bacterium, assembly GCA_017527945.1. The sequence continues at coordinate 53,032 of JAFXPL010000181.1, forward strand.
GCATCAAGTCTGTCGCGGCATTGACGGTGTATGCGATACTGAACAATCTCATTGAGGAGAAAGACATTATATAGTTAGCAGTTAGTAGTTAGCAGTTAGCAGTTAGCAGTTAGCAGTTAGTGTTGTCCGTAACGGTTCAAAAAAAAGCTCTAACTCTATGGTAACTCTATAGTAACTCTATGCAAACTCTATACAAACTCTATTAACCCGTCAACTCGGATCAGTTGCAAGACATGTCTTGTGTAAGTCTTGTTAAGTCTTGTGTAGGTCTTGTCTAAGTCTTGTCTAAGTCTTGTGTAAGTCTTGTGTAAGTCTTGTGTAAGTCTTGTGTAAGTCTTGTTAATGCGCAAACAATATCACTACTTTTATCTTCTTCTTCACCTAATATCAATGAACTCATACTTTTTTGAATCTAGTTTTTATCCAATACTATACGGAAACCGATATGCATATCTTTCTTTTCAGGGGAAACACCACGCCGATAACGAACCTCCAAGGATGGATGTTGCAAAACACCAAAACTGCCACCCCGAACAACCTTCGTTTCTCCTGATGTTGGTCCTTGGGGATCCTGAAAACGCCTTTGCCTTTGATAATAGTTGTCGCTATACCAATCGCTGCACCATTCCGCCACATTGCCCGTCATGTCATACAACCCCAGAGAGTTTGGTTTCTTTTTTCCTGAAGGCATTGTCCATGCATGGCATACATTCAAAATTTTAGGATCATCGTAATGATACCACGTAATCTCATCCACATCATTACTGCCAGCAAAAACAAAAGGGTCATCGTGGTATCCTCCGCGAGCAGCGTATTCCCACTCCGCCTCGGTCGGCAATCGGAAATACAATCCTGTAATGGCATTTAAAGTGTCTATAAAATCTTGTGCGTCATACCAGCTGATTGATTCAACAGGACGCTTTAAGTAACGTGTAGTTGCACTATCTGGTTTAAACCAAGATGGGTTTTCCCCCATTACCGCAAGATACAATTCTTGCGTCACTTCTATCTTCGCCATATAAAAGGATTCTACAGTAACAGAATGTTCTCCTCTCACTTGTTTAAGACAACAACCATGGCAATCTTCATCATAGGTGCATCCTCGCTGATAAGTTCCTCCCTCCACTTTCATCATCACAACATCAACGTTTCTAACGCGAACCACTATGCTATCGTTTTGCGAAATGCCATGTAGTGAAAGGATAATTAATGCCATAATATTCATTGTTTTTTTCATCTCAATTCTTTTGGTAAAACATAATATTCGCCTTTTATGGCACCGTTGTCGATTTTCTCTTTGGTTTCTTTGACAACCCTGAAAGCATCTTCAGGCAAATAATATACAGGGGACTTCTATTTTTTACTTCTTCGCGCTGCCGCCGGCCTTGATGCGAAGTCCGTTAAACATCAAGATAAGCAAACAACGCTGCAAAATTAATTCTTTTATCCATTCGTATGGCACAAAAAATCCAAAAGGTTGCAGTTTGTCCATGTCTTTCTGCCTTTTCTTGTTGGCCTTGCGCTTCTTCTCCTCCTCGCGGTGTCGCCCTCTTCGGGATTCCACAACTCGCCGCTCCTGTCTTCCTCGAACTGAGGCAAACCAAAAGCTCAGACTCTGTGTGGAGTAAACAGAAACCAGTCGCACCGCATGCGACTGACAACGAAAAACAGTCAAAAAAAGAACAAGCGACAACCTAAAACAGTCGCAGATTATTAACCCGTCAACTCGGATCAGTCGTAACACAAAAAAGTGACAACCTGAATCAGCGAATCACAAATTGTCGTTTCATATTTTAAAAGTTTGTTTTGTTAGTGGGGGAATTGCTGTCAAGCACGATGCGGAAGCCCATGTCCAAGGCCGTGAGGGAGGTGTCACAGCCTGCACGCATGAAATATTCCATAGTTCTCTCCATTTCACTGCTCCAGGATCCGCCCTTCAGAATTTTAAGCGTGCCTTTTGACGGGCCTTTGGGGTTTTTGTATGTCACGTTCGGTTTGTAATAATAGGGGGAGAACCAGTCTGAGCACCACTCCCTGACATTTCCGCTCATGTCGTAAAGCCCGAATTTGTTCGGTTGCAGCAGTCCGACCACGTGCGACCGCGCCATGCCGTTGTCCCAGCCCCACGCCACGTCCATATAATTGTCGCCGCCACTGTATTTGTATTCGAATTCCCCGCCCGAAGCGGCATATTCCCATTCCGCCTCCGTAGGCAACCGGAAACGCAACCCCGTAATGGCGTTCAGCGAATCGACAAACCGTTGGGCTTCGCCCCATGTCACACAATCGACAGGGTATCTCAAGAAAGGTCCTTCGTCCTTCACCATTTTCCATGACCGTGCGTTTGAATTATAATTGTAGGGGTAATAGGAATGGTTGCTTTTCTTGCCCAACACAGCCTGATACAGATCTTGTGTGACCTCAAATTTTCCAATATAGTAGCTTGAGAGCACAACGGTGCTGTAGCCGTTCATGGAATTGGCGTATTTCACCGGCTTGGGAACGTGATAGTTCAAGCGACTCATCGAATCCCCATAATAATTGGGTTTCTGATAGGTGGCCCCCTCTATCCTCACCATGTCAAACCGCACCCCTCGGATCGTGAACGTGAGGGTGTCGTTCTGGGAAAACAGGGGAGATGACAACAGAAACAAGATGATTGAAAACAAAGTGCTTTTCATAAAAAACGATTCCAAAATACAATGACGATGAGACTTGTTCTATATCGTTATGATGTTTTATTATTGAACCTCAAATAATCCGTCGCAATCTATCTCCCGTATCACATATTTCCCATTAATCTGACCCGAATCTATTTCGGAAATGATTTTAGAAGCCTCTTTTTCTTCCGTTCCTCCTCCGCCAACAGCAATGTTCATCATAACAAATCCCGCACCGCAATTCATAAATGTGGCTATAAGTTTCTTCTCAAAATCATTCCAAGTTTCACCAATTCCTAAAGAATCGCGATTCTTGTTGATTCTTCGAACATCGTCAGGAGGGTAGATGAACAAGGTGTTGCCATACGCCATGTAATGTTCAAAACCTGTGCCATATCTGGTGCTCACGGGTTGTCCGGATTCTGACCGCCATGTCATGCAATCATCATAAAGGTGCATGTATGACCTTGCGTCATAAGTGCCCTGTCTTACAGCGCCCTCCAAAATATGGAAAGGAAGGTCGATATTTCGCGTTTTGCTGTTATGTAAAAAAATCAATTCGACAGTTAAAACAGCAAGGTTGCCCCCATTACATTCATTAACGAAACCATATTGGTGAAACAGATCAAGAAGGTTTTTCATATTTGCCGAATCTATTATGGCAACCTGCCTGTTCATTTCATCAGAGTTCGAACAACTCTTTCTGACCCGCTGATCCCGCGCACGCAAACTATCTATGGCCTGTTTCAGGAATGGATTCACTAAAACCATGGTTGTGTCCTTAATAACTTTTAGCTTATTCTGGAAAACGGTGTCGCCGATATAGCGTTTGGGCCAAAGGTCATCCCTTTGAGCCAACGCGTGCGCATATTTAAGAGCAACGGCCTCTTTCCCACAGTGCTGGTAGCTGTATAACATCAGATATGTGTTTATGTCACGAGAAAACGGGGACATGCGGTTGAAAGCCCGTTCGTAAAAGGCTGCAGACTTTTTGAATTGACGTGCATCATATAA